>DIQC01000075.1:7109-29386 GCA_002426495.1 Thermacetogenium sp. UBA5472 | reverse complement strand
CTTATTTTAATCTTTATTTGTATTTATTCTATTTAAACCCTTTTTTCCCTGCATATGCAGTAGGGACGGTTTCTGTTGCATCTGGACATCTGAATTTTATGTGAACAGTCCGAGCCCTTCTTTTATAATTCTTGCCTTTGAAACACCACCACTGCGGCGGCAACCAACAGTACTGCAAAAACAGCTGTCACAACCAGGGCTGGTACTGTATCACCAAAAGCAATACTGCCCGCAACCAATCTGTTCTCCATGCCGCTCAACGCCCCGGGGGTATACCGAGCCAACCAGGTACTCAAAGATGGCAACAGCGACAGCAGCAGAACCCCACCGATGGCTATTCCACCGGAGACAACTGAAGTGCTGCTGATTGTACTGGCGAATAGGGTAATCGCTAAAACCAACAGATAGTAAACCAACAGCAGCACTAATCCTTGAAATGAAGGATTAAACAGTGTTTCATCAAACAGGATGTTGCAATAGTACAGACAGGCAAGATAAGAGAGCAATGTAGAGCCAATGACCAACAGGGCGCTTGCCAAATATTTGCTGATCATAAAGGACCACCGGGGCACAGGTTTAGTCAGCAGCAGTACGGCTGTGCCCCGGGTCTTTTCCTCCACCACTAAGCCTATAGATGTGATCAAAACCACCAGAATACCGATTTGATTCAAATTCTTGAACAGCTGTAAATAAGCGTCCACCGCAGTGGGTGGTGGAAGTTGAATGACTACCCCACTTCCACTTCCAGCCAGCGACTTGACCAGATCAGGAGCTATTTTAGCGATGATTGGACTCATCAACCCCAATACCAGGAAAATGATGGGGATCACATAGATCTTATATGTCTTTCCTATTTCGCGAAACTCTTTTTTGAGATATGCTTTAGCACCGCTCATTGGTTATTCACCAACCTCACAAAGATATCCTCCAATGATGGCTCCACCAACTCAAAACGCCGTAAGGCTAAACCATGATCAGCTATCATGCCAGGTAGCGCCTGCTGGGCAGCCGGAAGATCAACCAGGTGCAGGAACCAACCATGATCATGCCTTTCTACCCGGTCAACCCAGGGCTGGCTCTCTATTGCTGCTGAAATATCTGGGTCCCCTTCAAGTTTCAGGTAAATTTTATGGAATGAATAGCTCTCTTTGAGGGAACTGATGCTCTGCTGTGCCACAAGACTACCATGATTGATAATAGCAACAGTATCACAAACACGCTCAACATCATTTAAAATATGGGTAGAAAAAAACACTGTGGTGCGTCCTGCCAGCCGGGAAATGGTATCGAGGATTTCTTTGCGTCCAATAGGATCTAAGGCTGATGTGGGTTCATCCATAAAGAGCAATTCAGGTTGGTTAAGCATCGCCTGGGCTAAACCCAGCCTTTGTTTCATACCCCTGGAAAAACCGCCAATTCTGACTTTTACATCATCCAGCCCCGTTAATTCCAGCACTTCACCCACCCGCATCCTCAAATCTCGCCCAGACATACCGAAAATATCACCGACCAGCATCAAAAACTCCTGCGGCCGCATCCAATTATAAAATCCGGGGACATCGGGCAAAAAACCGATCCTGCGCAAATACTGTTTGCTGGACAAAATAGATTCACCCAGTACAATGGCCTCCCCTGAACTAGGACGGGCTAAACCCACCAGCATCCTCAATGTGGTGGTCTTTCCCGCACCATTGGGCCCTAAAAATCCAAAAACCGAGCCCCGGGGAACCCCGAGGGTAAGCCCATCAACAGCCGCCTTTGTCCCAAATTGTTTACTCAACTTTCTCGTCTCAACAGCAAACATTGTTTAGTCCTTTCTGCCAAAGGCAAAATAAAAAAGTGGGCCTATGATATTGATCAGCAGAATAATGACCCACGGCCATTTAATCCCCCAGCGCACCTGCTCAGGTTCACGCCGCAGGAGGTCCACAATACCGATAATAAACAAAACAATTTGCAAAATAATCAGTGGTGCAACAAGCAGGATATTCTCCTCAAAAAACTCCATATCCCCACCCCTTGTTGTTATCAAAATGTCAGTAGACTATACTGTGGCCAACCTCAGCCCCAGCTGGCCGACTAAAGATTGGCAAGACATCTGCACTTCAGCCTTTGTCCAAACTGGGACAAGACCTAATTCAATCTGCTTCTTTCTCTTCTCGAGACTTCTCTTTACCTGGCATGCGGCCGGCATTGACCACTGCCTCTCGCAAAAGGTATTCAATCTGACCGTTTACACTGCGAAACTCATCGGCAGCCCAGCGTTCTAGTGCTTCATATAGTTTAGGATTAATACGGAGAGGAAATGCCTTTTTCTTGGACATGAAAACTCCTTAATACAGGCTTCCCGTATTGATGATCGGCTGGGCACCACGATCAGAAATAATCGCCACCAACAAGTTATTGATCATATTTACCTTACGCTCCTCATCTAGTTCCACAATGCCATCATCCTGCAATCGCTCGATGGCCATTTGTGACATCCCCACAGCCCCTTCCACGATCTTTTGACGAGCAGCCAAAATCGCAGAGGCCTGCTGGCGCTGCAGCATGGCGCTGGCAATCTCTGTAGCGTAAGCCAAGTGAGTCAGACGAGCCTCCATCACTTTTACCCCGGCTAAAGAAAGGCGCTCCTGCAGTTCCTTGCAGAGTTCGTCTGCAACTTCCTTGCCAGTGCCGCGCAGAGAATAACCGCCTTCTTCATAGGTATCATATGGATACCCTGTTGCCACATGCCGCAAAGCAGTTTCACTCTGAATCTCTACAAATTCTTCATAATCATCAACATCAAAGACAGCCTTTGCCGAATCCACAACCTTGAACACCACTACAGCGGCGATTTCAATAGGGTTACCATCCACATCATTGACCTTCAATGTTTTGCAATTAAAGTTACGCACCCGTAAAGAGATCTTCCGGTCATAAGAAAGTGGAATAACATACCACAATCCAGGTTGGCGGACTGTACCAACGTAATTACCAAAAAAGATCACTGTCCTGGCTTCATTGGGCTGTACAACTCTGATACCCGATGCCAGAATAACAGTAATTGTGGAAAAAATAACTCCCCATGCGATTTGATTGATCACAAAAGCATAAATACTGACCCCAAGCAAAATAAGAACAACCAAAACACCTATAAAACCATTGATCGCCCATGCTCTTCTTTCTACCATAGCAACTACCCCCTTATTTCATTTTGGTATTACCATGATATCACTTTTTGATAATAATGTAAATATAAAAATAAAAACCTGTGTTGTACCCATTTCATATTTTGACAAAAAGATAACCACTTGTTAAATTACCGTTTTCAGGTAAGTGTTTGGCCATAGGGTATAACAAATATCGCTTCAATAAAGGCTGCTATTATTAACATTGCTAGCAAAATGATAATTAAATAACCGGTATATTTAATCTCATTTATGCTAATAATACTTGATCTCCTTTCGCAAAAATATGCAAATAGATTAAACGGAACCTTAAACCCAATGGCTCCAGAGATAATAATTGCAGGTAATTCTAATGGCATAAAGCCATACCCCATAAGCTCAAAATTTTATTAAATTTAATTTCTTTTTTGATTTTTGATATTAAAATGTATACTATTCCTGAAAATACAAACCATACAGTCATGTTTAACAACAAACTCATAATAAAGGAAATAATAAAAAACACTAAGAGAATATTTCCTTCGCTACTAAAGAACCTTATTATGTAAAACATTAAGTATATAAGTGATAAATTCTGTAATAAAGTTTTTGATACGATAATTATTAATGGTTTTGTTATACTGAACGGTGTATTTAGCTTCTCTTCCAAAAAAGGTACCGGCTTAAAGATTAAAGAAGTCAATTAATGCTCCTCCAATACTAAAACATTTCGGCATGACTAATCTATAAAAGATGCAAAGGAGGACACAAAAATGAAATTATGTGCCCCCCTTCTAAATTAAATCAACTGGATTATTACGATGACAGTTAGAAATACGCCAAAAACAACAGCGGCACTAACGATGTTTCTTTTAGTCGTTTCGGGAACTTGCTTATCGTCTTCGGCCCTCACATTTATAATTAGATTGATCACTGATAACACTACAATAGCATATAAGATATATCGCACGCTATCGTAGTTCGCATATCCCAAGATGTTCGTTACGAGTATAATAGCAAAAAGAAACAATAAAAATAACTGGGTTATTAAGCAAGTTTTCCTCATGTTCTTTGCCTCCTTTATAGGAATAATACCAAAGCTGGACCTGCTAGAGTTGCAACAACTGCTGCCGTTGCGACTGCCGCCCAATAGCCGGCTATCCCTAATACTGCACCAACAACATCTCCTTGACTTGCAGCCCAAGCTGCACTGCCAGTACTAAGACCCAAGCTTACATCTGTAGTAATAAGCATTGGCATAAAAGATATTGCCAACATGACCAGTATTGCCCCAATTGTGATAGAAGTAATGACTTTCTTTTCATTCAACATTACTTTTCCATGATAAACCTCCTCATATTGTTTTTGGAACTAACTATAAATATAAAAAATCTTATTTCATTATCACCTCCATCTTCCGCCTATTTATGCATCGCGGGCACATGGCTACAAGAACTACATGCCCGTTGCATATTAATATTAATATTGCCAGGGCAAACTATTGATAGAGTGTTCTACTGCCACATAGTTACTTACATATGTCCCAGTATTATTTATAGTTTCCTTATACACCCATCACGCCCTTACATTACCATATTTGACGGCCTCTAACAATACGATATGCGCAAAACGTCGAAATCCTGTCATGAACCGTAGGTTTTTGTGTCTTAACCGTCAAATTTTGTGCATAAAAAAATCAGCCCATCCAAAAAAAGAGGGCTGGTTTATATTTAAGATACAGAATTAACTTCCAAGGAATATTAATCGGGTATTACACACCACTGGGTATTCAATAGATTCTCTTAACTTCAGTTATTCTCCATCGGGATCCACACTCTGTTTGATGTAATAGCCGTCCCCTTATCACGCTTTTTTGTCAAGGTAGCTCACTGCGCTGAGAGCGGCTGTAAGGCCTTCCCCAGCGGCTTTTCCGACCTGGTAGGGCTTACCGGTGCAATCACCTGCAGCGAAAACCCCCGGAATGTTCGTTTCCATCATTCTATCAACAACTATAGACTTATCTTCAAGCTTTAGATCAGAGATCAACTGCTCTGCCGGAGCAACCTCTCTGATGATAAAAACACCCGCCACAGGGAGTTTTCCATCAGGCAGAGCTAGCCCTTCTGCCCGCTTATCCCCCAGCACAGCCATGGGCTTTTCCTTATACACCTCTACCCTGGGATCTACCTGCAACCCCCTTTTCTTATAGGAGGGGAAATAATGCACCTTACTGCAGATTTCCGCCAGGAAATTCACTTCCTCTTCTGCCTCCGGTGTTTCGCCGATCACCGCAACCTCTTTGCTGCGGTAGATAGGGCCGTCACAGGTGGCACAGTAACCCAGGCCACGCCCCAGGAATTCCTTTTCACCAGGGAGAAGTCGCGCTTGTTGAACCCCTGTAGCCAAAATTACTGCACGAGAGCGATAAAGCTGGTTATCCCGGGTTACTACCGTAAATTCATCCCCAGGATAGATAGTTTCCACACGCCCTTTTTCCAGCACAGCCCCTGCGCCAACAGCATGGCCAATGAATTTATCCATTAATTCTTTTCCGGAGATTTCCGGAAAACCCAGGTAGTTTTTGACCTCAGGGGCCTTAGCCAATCTATCCGAACCATTCTCCGCGCCCAAAAGAATGACCTTTTTCTCTCTGATGCGGGCGTTAACTGCGGCACCCATACCTGCAGGCCCAGTTCCAACAATGAGTATGTCCCATAGGATATCTGAATTCATAAATAACCTCCTGTGTGTGACAAGGGGTCCGTGTGACAGGGGGGACGGGGGTCTTGTCACGTTTGGTTTTTCCCACATCCAACCTCCCACTTCCCACATCTCAAATGGACGGTCCTCCTTTTGTCACGATATCTACAAAAAACATGAGAAACGGAAACCGCCATCAAAACACCAATTGTGCCCCACTATGACGTCAAAGGTAACAGGCACTGTTATTGATACTCCTTGACTGCTGCCACAAGGCCGAAGCTTCCGCTGAGCATCATGTCGCCATAGGGAACAGCAAAATAGCCCATACCTTGAGCTTTATGGCGCTGAGGACCTGTAATAACTAAAAAGTCAAAGCACTCTGCCGCTGGTGCATCGGGAAGAACAGCACAACCATGGCCGTTATCATCGTAGACCTCTGCATTTGTCACCTTTCCTTGGACAAAGCGCTGCAGATAATCACCAAGTTTTTCAGGTGTCATTAAACCGGAATGGTGTTCGAAGATCCCCCAGATACGATCTCCCTTCAATAAAGCCGCTAATGTATGCTGATTCCCCACATTGACCATTAGCACACCATCCTTCTGGTGGGCACCTACAACAGGATCCAGCAAAGCCCCCCTTACTGCAGCTGCACCTGTATCCATAACATAGGCTCCAGGGGCATCCTCTTGCACGGCCAGCATTCTGGTAAAATAAGGAGGAACATTGTCTCTATAAATCAGGTCAGCCACAGTCCCTCCATCCCTTAAGAAACGTTCCCAGTGCTCGAAGCGGAACTTTCGATTGCTCTTGCCGATGGCCTCCCCATGGTCCTGTACTGCAACTGCAACTATATCTGGTAGAGAAACATCATAGTGAACTAGGGCAGCGGCCAATTTGTCTAGATCAATGTCACGCAGTGCTATTTCCAGCAGATCACCATCCGGTCGCTCCTGGACAATCTGTACACCCATAGCCTCTACCTCCCGCGGGTCATCTCTGACGGTTTTGGCCGCAGAAGGGGCAGCATAAGCCTGCAGCCCAGCTGCCAGGTGCTTTTTTAGAGCACTCACCATTGGGCCGCCTCCCATCAAATGGCCGCTCAGATAAATATCCCTGCCCGCAGTTGTCGCCCGAGCGATTTTACCAGCCACCTGTTTCGTTGCTGAAGGAACTATCATTTTGACACAATTTTCTACCGGGATACCATCCTCATAGAGAAGAATATCCTGAGTACCTGCTCCAATATCTATCGCTAAAATACGACCCCTGGAACTCATTAACAACTACCTCCTATAGCATGATAAAAATTAATAATAATCGTTATTGTCGCTGAACCTAAATGAACAATAATTAATACAAACAATAATCAAAAATACGTTCTCCGATCCTTGCTCTTCGAAAAGTAATATCACAAAAAACCCTACACTTAAGTTTTCGTGAGTCCCCCCGGTAACGCTCCATAATAGCAAAACATAAATCCCAGAAGTTAGTAAATGCCTTTAACGATGACCCCAAGCTAACGTAGATATGCCTGCCCTGATCAGTGATCTGCAGACAGCCATCCCCCTCTTCAATAAGTTTCTCTGCTTTCAAATCATCCAGAAGCCGCTGAATACTATAGCTGTAGGCACCTGACCCCAACCTCGTAAAATCGTAAAAACCGAGGGCCTGCTCCTCACTTTTAGCAGCGCTCACCAAAAAGAGTAGATGATGCAGTACTGCTTTGTTTTGAAATTTATAACACATAAATAGCCGTAAAATTAGCAAATGCTGCATAGAATAAATGATCACATATCTGCAACTCCCATTACTGCCGGGCAGCTATTTCAAAATCACTTTTATAAATATTCCTCTCTAAGCCAAAGTCTATAAGTTATTTTCTAATTCTAATGGATTCCCGGCATTTTTAATCTTCCTTCAAAGTCATTTCATTCTCCGCCTATCTTATATAGATACTAGGATGGGGCTTGATCGGAAACCAGCTTCCCAAATAAGACATAACGCCCATCCTCAAACTCATAAGAACAGGTGGAAAATGTAACAACATGGTCATCTGCAGTCAGTTCTACATTGTTCCGAAATGTAGAACTGCTGATCAATTGATCGATCCAGCTCTTAAATTCTTCCCCATCGGCGAACTGAATTTGCCAGGCGTCATCCTCATTATCGGTTACATATCCTGCGAAAAGCTCTATGGTATAATTCATCTTCGGTGTCAACAACTTCATGTGCGGGTGTTTTTCATAATATGCCTGGTCTTTATATCCCATCAGGGCGGAAAACATCGTATTGTTTTTCATATTGTGTCCGTAGATGATAGTGTTACGATCGGCAAAATCAGGAGTATTCCTGTAGTCTATAAACAAGCAGCCTGATTTGTTCACTGTGCCATCGAATAAATGATTCAGGTAGTAGGAATTGTCTCCCCTCTGTACTACAGGGTAGTTAATGTTTGTATCTTCACAGATCAGCCAGCCGACAATATCCGGATTTACGGCTTTCAAGCCTTCAAAATCTACAGTAGGCCAGCCTGCCTCTCTATTTTCCGGATCGACATGCTTTGCCAGCTCGTCATATGCTGCTTCGCCGGCATGGTATTCGGTCAGCTGGACATAGAGCATATACCCGCTTACAGCCATAACCACTATGCAAACTGCCATAGCCACCTGTGACCAGAGGCTCAGCCTCTGCTTTTTTTTCTCTGTGGTTCCCTCTCCCATCACTTTACCCTTCTCTTAATAATCAGCAGACAAAAAATGGCCACAGGCAAGATTATCTATGGCTACTCTCTTGATTTCTAGCCATCATAATCAGGACTCCGCTGCCCATAGATAAAATTATCCATGATCGCTGTTGAACACTGTGACTATCATGCTGTCAAGATTAGCGAATATCAAAATTATATCATGGATGATGCTCTCCGTCACCCTTCCCCTCAGTCACTTTTGACTATCCTAAGCCCAAAAAAACCGAACAAAAAGGGAACCCAGACACTAATTCCCCGATAGATGTAGGTCGCCAAGGCTGCGGTTTCCAAAGGCACACCCAGGGAAGTGAAAGCCGCAGTCATCAACGGCTCCACAACTCCGATGCCCGAAGGGGTAATCGAAATGATCATAAAAAGGACACCTATACTATAACCAGCAATTAAATTACCTAAAGGAACTGTATACTGAAACGCCTTAAAAACCGCCCATAGGGTCGCAATGTTAAAAAACTCGATCATGAAAGCATTTACAGTAGCGCTGCTAAGGCCCCGGGGATGCTGTGCCATCAAACGCACACTTTCTACAAGGCCTATAGCAAAGGAAATAACCTTTTCTTCATCGATATCCTTTTTAAAATATTTTTTTACCCGAGGCTGTAGCCACCATGTAATGCTCACGGCAATCTTCGGTAGCAGTTCCGGACGGCGCAAAGCGAGAATGATCGACCCCACCTGAAGGCCGATCAGTGCCACTAGAAGCAGTGCTGCAATGATGCTATAAACAGTCAGGTTGCCATACCAGACCAGGTAAGTAAGGCCAACAACCATAACCAGGAAAAAGGCAGAATAGGCAAGCATATAGTAAACATAATTGATCATGACTGCTCTAGCAAAAGTAATGCCCCTGTGTACAGCGTCATAAATAATAACAGCTGTCCCGGTGAACGATCCTCCAGGGGTGATGATTCCCACAAAAGATGATGCCAGGACTAAAGTAAAAAGTCTCTCAAGCCTTTCTGGAACATTATAAAACTGGTAAAGAGCATGGTACAGCCCGGCGCGACTAGCGATGACCAGGAACTGAACCATAACAGCAATAATGACCCAATACCAGATGCCGGTCTGCAGGGTAGCCAACAACTCGGCGCCCTCAGCGAAGTGCATAATACCGAATACGGACGCAAGAAGAATAATAATTGCAATTATTAAGAGGCGCAACCTTCCACCCACTTTATTGAAGCAAGAATGATTTACTAAGAATTAATACAAAGCATTGTTACTCTCAATTAATAGTTTACTGATGACCTAGTTGGCGTTGGACTCCCGCCTATAAGAAGGGGGGGCTTACGCCAAGTTAGTTAAACACCTTCATATTATAGTACATTTGGAGCATTACTGGCACTACTCACAAAAAATGCCACCAGGTTTTATCCTGCTTGAATAATGAAACCTCTTCAATTAGGACAAGATTTAAATAAGTAAGTAATATCTAAAGGGGATGATGAAATGTCTTCTATGACGCATCGCGATTACTGGAAAGAGATGAACCCTATGCGAGAGACCGTCAACAGCTTTTTCGATGAAATCTTTACCCGGCTTCCTGGTTTTTCAGGTTTAGGGGAGTGGAAACCCTCTATCGATCTCATCGATAAGGATACAGATTATGTGCTTATGGCCGATCTACCTGGTTATACCCCTGAAAATATCAAGATCTCTGTACAGGAAAACAGTGTTCATCTAAAGGGAAAGGTCCAGGAGGAAAAAGACGCCACCCAAGGGGATTTTCAAGTAAAGGAACGCAGCTTCGGAACCTTTTCCCGCTCGATTCCTCTTGCCGCCCAGATCAAAACAGAAGAGGCAAGAGCCAAATTCCAAAATGGTGTCTTGGAAATCACACTTCCTAAAGTCGAGGCTCCCACCGGACATATCCTGGATATTGAAACAGAATAAATTGATTGCTTTTTCAATATTCCAGTTCCTGCGTAAGACTGCTTCTGACAAAATGAGATTTGGGAAGCGGGAGGTTGGAAGTGGGAATTAAGTGAAGTCCAGCTAAGGCTGGACTTCGTAACTTCGGAGGGGGACTCCCCCCAACCGAAGTAGAAATTAGAACTCCCACTTATAGAAGTGACCTAATGTTTAGATAAAGCAAGCTTGGTACCAATCAGAGCACCAGTGTGCCATTAGGGGTTTCCAGCAGCTTGAATATTTGCTCTTCTCCACCGGTCTGAGCATTTATGTAAACAAGGAAGCTGTCTCCCCGCATTTCTGTCTTAAATTCATAGGTTAACACCTCATGCTTGCCAGATGTGGGAATGAGCGCCATCCGCTCTGACTGAACTTTGAGGTCAGGATTCAGTTTCTTGCGTGCTTCATCAATACTGATCTTGGGTTGAGGAAGATCCCGCTCTTCATGAGACATCAGGAAGCCGAGGGCATCATATGTCAGAATCTGCCCGTTGTCCAGGGCTACCATAACCTTGATCAAATCCGGGTAAATGATCACATCATCCTGCTCATAAGCAAAGGAAATCGTCAGGGCATTATTCGACTTTATGGTATAGGTAGGCACCATATTTTTGACACCCCTTGACTCTAGAAAGTCCTGTGCAAGGGATTTTGCCTTAGACTCGGAGAATCTGGTCTCACTGACAGAGCGGGGGTTGGTGTAAAACACCATATGTCCCCCTTTTTTGGTGACATGGGCGGTGATTATATCCCTGGTATTATCTCCGGTTTGAAACTCGAAGCTATAGGCAGGTATTCTGCCATCAGCATCTCTACCATTGTTAACTTTGGAAACCTCCGCACCTTTAAAGTCAATAAAGTCACGAGCGTTACTACGGGCTTTTTCTGCAGTAACATTCTTGCCCGTAACCCCCCGGGGTTTTGCCCGTTCTAAATGATCCGAAAAAGGCCCATCGTAAATCAGAACAGGGACTTCCTGCATCTGACTGTCCACCCGGCGAAAGGAGTCGTCAGCACCGGAAAGCTGACCCTGAGAAAGGTTTCTATTGAGTCCCTGTCTAACTTCTGTCCAACTAAAACTACCGGCAGCAGCCTGGCGCTGTACCCCACCCAATTCTCTGTTAAGATCCTGTGACTTTTTGTAGAGCTCACTCATGGTCTGACGGTCTCGCTCGGTTAACTTTTTACCCTGATCTCGCTTGGTGATCGCATAAGCATAATCCCCTACCTGAGTCAGAAACTTAGATGTTTGTGCAACAACCTGATGTGACATAGGTAGTTGATGCAAACTTGATTGAGCCGTATTGGCATTGTACCAAAGATCAGCAAAAAGGTTGTCCATGTTATCAGTAGAGCCGCTGGCCAGCCCTTTAGAAAGCAAGGCCTCTACATTCTTAGTCCGCTGTAGGGATTCGTAAAAAGCACCATTGTACTTGTTCACCAGCTGGGCTTCAGCCACACGGCGTTCTTTCAACTGGAACCCACCCCACACTGCCGCTAGCCCGAAAAGAACAGCAAGCCCAACAATAGCATATGTTTCTCTTTTTTTCATCTTTTATTCCTCCTTAATATAGCAGCGAATTTCTTAATATATTTCCAGTTGTCTACTTGAGATCACACCACTACTCTATATCGCAAAGACATGCTGCCCGATTTCTGTGATGATCTGCCGCGACCAGATCCAGGGACTTACCGGTTTGCTCGGGTTCCAGAAAAATAGAGCTCCATAAGTAGGATCAAGCCCATTCAATGCTTCCCCTGCTGCCCGCACAGACTCCGTTGATGGTGTACGCTGCCAGATGAGGCCGTTAGAGACTGACTCAAAGGCATATGGTTCAAAAATAACACCAGAAAGGCTGTTGGGAAATGAAGCACTGTTCACCCTGTTCAACATCACAGCACCGACAGCCACTTTACCCAGGTATGGTTCGTCGCCGGCTTCACCGTGGATGACCCTTGCCAAAAGGTCCGTATTGTCAGAACTTGACTCAGGACTGGCATCGGCGATATTTTCACTGGTATAAGCGTCACGAACCATAACATTATCTTGACTCCAAGCAAGATATCCCGCACAGGACACCACAAGAATGACAGCAACTGTGATAGCCAAACGGTACTGTGGTTTTCGCATATCCATAAGATAACCCCCTATTAATTGCTAATTTTGTTGGACGTTAATAATGTGTGAAGAAAATTGTTTTTTATACTAATTTCTACATTTTTATCAAATAAAACGGACAATTTCGCAGAGTAAAGGGACATGGAATCTTTGGATGAAGGAAAAAAAGAGTCTGATATCGAATTTTTTTATAATGTATTTTTTTAATATTCTTTAGGGATGAGGCGAAAAAATTGGCTGTTATCGCATCAAAAACGAATAACATTCGGGCAAAGTTAAAACTATATGGGGATCTGGTGATGTTCAGCCACAGCCTTTTTGCCTTGCCCTTTGGCTTGATAGGGATGCTGCTGGCTGCCAATGGACTCCCCTCGGCACGAGTATTTTTCTGGATCATTGTGGCTCTCGTAGGGGCTCGCAATGCCGCCAATGCAATAAACAGGTTAATCGATGCTAAATTCGATGCCTGGAACCCCAGAACGACCGATAGACATATGCCCCGTGGGTTGGTTTCTGCAAGAGAAGTACTTGCCCTGAGCATTATCGGTTTTGGCCTGCTACTACTGGCTGCCTGGCAGCTAAACCCTCTCTGTCTGAAACTTGCACCTCTGGCAGTTCTTCTGCTTGTCCTTTATTCTTATACGAAAAGATTTACTTGGGCATGCCATCTGGTGCTTGGTTTTTGCTGCGGGATTGCTCCTACCGCCAGTTGGCTGGCAGTTACCGGAAAGTTCGCCCTGCCCCCTATGCTCTTGAGTGCGGCAGTGATGTGCTGGGTGGCAGGATTTGACATCATTTACGCTACACAGGATACGGAATTCGATAGGAAGACAGGGCTATATGCTGTCCCAGCCAAATTCGGGATTCCTATGGCTTTAAAGATCGCCAAAGCACTGCACTTAGCTGTTTTATTTTTCTTGCTGCTGGTTCCTGTCTTTTCAGCCCCTCCCTATGCCGTACCCGGAGTATTTTATTATCTGGGCATAGCTGTGGTAGCTGGCCTTCTCTTTTGGGAGCATCTAATTGTCAGGCCTGACGATTTGAAACAGGTAACAACAGCCGCTTATACTGTAAACCAAATCATCGGAGTTGCCCTGCTGGTCTTCACTATCATTGATGTGTTTATTACAAAGATTTAAATAGATGGGGGTAAAAATATTATGCAAAAAACAAAGGAAATACCCAGAGTGGAACTTCTGGCACCTGTAGGGAAATGGGATGTGCTGGAAGCGGTGATCAGGGCAGGTGCTGATGCCGTTTACCTGGGCGGTAAAAAATTCAATATGCGCCTGCACCGGATAGAATTCAACTTTACAAGAGAACAAATGCGTGATGCAGCCGTCTACTGCCATGAAAAGGGAGTCAAAATCTATGTGACCGTTAACAACATGCTCACAGATGCAGAGACGGCGGAGATACCCGATTATCTTTCCTATCTCCAAAAAATTGCAGTGGATGGTCTCATTGTTCAGGACTTAGGTGTTGTAAGATGGGCCAAGAAAATGGGGCTGACAGTACCTCTCCATGGCAGTGTGATGATGAATGTCCATAATCTGGAGTCTATACAACTTTTAGAGGAATTAGGACTCACTAGAGTGATCCTGGGGCGTGAGCTGACACTGGATGATATTAAGCTGATCCACAATAAAACCTCTCTGGAACTGGAGTATTTCACCCATGGAGATATGTGCTTTTCTCAGAGCAGCCAGTGTTACCACAGCGGAATGCTTTTCGGAAAAAGCAGCAACCGGGGTCAATGCCTTAAGCCCTGCCGCTGGGCTTTTGAGTTAGTAGACCGAGAAACAGATGAGGTGATTCCTGTACAGGTTCCCGGACATTATTTTATGGCAGTCAAGGATATCACCTTGCTTCCATTTCTACCAGATGTAATCGATTCCGGAATCTGCTCCCTTAAGCTTGAGGGGCGAATGCGGCAAGCGGATTTTCTGGAACCCCTGGTGGGCTTTTATCGGCGAGCCCTGGACCAATATTATAAAAACCCTGTGGGCTATACCTTTGACTGGAATGAATTTCAGCAGTTCCAGGAGATAAAGGTGCGAGATCTAAGCCCACTTTACAGCTTCGGCAACCCCGGAGCCGAGTCTATAGACTATACAGGTGAGCGTGAACCGCGGTTTTTCAGCCGTGCAGTGAAAGAACCTACGATCAGTGAAGATAACTGGAAGAGCTCTCCTCTGGCTTCGCCGTCCTGTGCTGTTAATAAAGACAAACCCCTCCTCTCTGTAAAGGTAGGGAGCAAAACAGCGGCACTGAAAGCACTGGAGAACGGTGCAGATCTGGTGTATACCAGCGGCGAGTCCTTTCTATCTCAAGATAAACCATGGGAAATAGCTGATTTTGCGGAAATATTGGACAGAGCAAAGGGATTAGGGAAAAAGGTTGTCGCTGGATTCCCGCGCATCGTTATGCCCCACGAAATGGACAGAACCTTCTACTTTTTAGAGAAGATCAAGGACTATGATATTGATGGCCTTCTGGTCACTAACCTGGGAACAATTTATACTGCAGCTAAATCCACAGATCTGCCTCTTTATGCAGACTATTCCTGCAACATCGCTAACCAGGCAGCAGCAGAACTGTTCAAAGACTATCAGGTTATACAGGTCACCGCTTCTATAGAATTACATTGGGAAGAGATCATGACTATGACTGGTAAAGAACTTCCGGTAGAAGCGGTGATTCATGGAAATCTGCCCAGTATGGTTACAGAACACTGCCTTCCGGCAGCCTTACTTGAAGGAACCACAAGAGCTCAACTCTGCAGTGGTATTTGCCGCAAAAGACCGTATGGGTTAAAGGATACAGCTGGAAAGGTGCATAGTGTGGAGATCGACCAGAACTGTAGGAACCACATTTACATGGCAAATGAGTTAGCCTTACTGCCTTATCTATACAGCTTCTATGGGGCAGGCTTTACCAGCCTCCGCTTGGAGATACCCTTATATAAAGCAGATGAGGCGGGAGCAGTGACTAAGCTTTATCGACAAGAAATCGATGGCCTTTGGGATGATCCCACCGATTACGCCTTTTCTGAATCCAGCTGGCAAGAACTGCTCAAGGTTAAACCAGTGGCTTTTGGCACAGGTCCTTATACTACAGGTGAGAGAGTAAAGCATTATTAAAGGAGAGTGTTAAATCTGAATGGAGAAAAAATATTGGGGTCCGGAAGAAATCGCTAAAAAGAAAAAGGAATACATCATTCCCTGCCTTTACCACTTCTACGAAGAACCGATGCAGTTGGTAAAAGGGGAAGGACAGTACCTCTTCGACAGCAACGGCAAAAGATATCTTGACTTCTATGCCGGGGTCTCAGTAGTCAACGCCGGCCACTGCAATCCGCAGATCACTGAACGCATCTGCGAGCAGGTGAAGACTTTACAGCATGTGTGCAATATTTACCTTACCCAACCGATGCTGGAACTGGCAGAGAAACTAGCTGAAATCACTCCCGGCCGTCTCCAAAAGAGTTTCTTCTGCAACAGCGGCACCGAAGCCAATGAAGGAGCTGTTTTGACGGCAAGGCTTGCCACAGGCAGGAGTGAACTTTTAGCTTTAAATGATGGATTGAGCGGACGTACCTATCTGACAATGAGCCTGACTGGCTTACGCTTCTGGCGCACTGATCCTAATCCTGCAGCAGGCATCTCATTTGCACCAAACGCTTACTGTTATCGCTGCCCGCTAAATCTCAGCTACCCAGCCTGTGACCTGGCCTGCGCTGAAGAGGTGCGCCGGGTAATCGAAACCTCTACATCAGGTGAGGTAGCCGCCATGATCGTAGAACCCATCCAGGGAAATGCAGGGATCGTCACCCCTCCCCCGGAATACTTCCCGCGATTAAAGGAGATCCTCCAGGAATACGGAATTTTACTGATCGCTGATGAGGTTCAATCTGGTTTCGGACGTACAGGAAAGTGGTTTGCTATTGAAAACTGGGGTGTGGAACCTGATATCATGACCATGGCAAAAGCGCTGGGCAATGGCGTGCCTATCGGAGTCTTTACAGCCCTTCCGGAGATCGCCGACCATTATACCCGCCCAGGGGCTTCCACCTTAGGGGGCAACCCAGTTTCCATGACTGCGGGTCTGGCAACATTGGATGTTATTGAGAAGGAAGGACTCATCCAGAACGCCGCCACCCAAGGAGCCTATCTCCGAGAGAAACTGCTGGAACTGCAAGATAAGCACCCCTTGATCGGTGATGTGCGCGGGATCGGCCTGATGCAGGGTGCAGAACTAGTCAAAGAAGGGAAAGAACCTGCAGCCGAAGAGGTTGACCGTATATTAGAGATCATGAAAAATAAGGGTGTGATCATCGGCAAGAACGGCCGCTACCGGAACGTACTGGCCTTTCAGCCACCACTGATCATCGATCAAGATAATGTGGACGAAATGATCACCGTCCTCGATCAAGCACTAACAGAAGTAGAAAGGTGACCATCAGGACCATCAGGGGGACGGTTCCGGTGATGGGTCCAGTCACAAGCACGATAGATTATGAAATTGTCGCGCGGAAGAACCGTCCCCCTGATTGGTCCTGGAAAGAGAAGGAGATATAATGCCATTTGGAGCACATATGTCAATAGCGGGAGGTATCGATAAAGCAGTCCGACGGGGACAGGAGGTCGGCTGTGAAACGATACAGGTTTTTGTTAAGAATGCCAACAGGTGGAAGGCAAAGCCTCTGGAGCCAGAGGTGATCACACGTTTCCAGCAGGCAGTGGAGGAAACGAAGATTTCTCCGGTGATAGGCCATACAGCCTATCTGATCAATGTGGCCTCCCCTAATGAGGAGCTGTGGATGAAATCCCTGGATGCACTGATGATAGAAGTAGAACGATGTGCTGCCCTGGGAATTCCTTTCCTGGTCATGCATCCAGGTGCACATTCCGGAGCAGGAGAGCAGACAGGACTGAATCACATTACAACTGCTCTCAATGAAGCCTTGAAAAGGACTGAGGATTCCGAGGTGACCATTCTCTTAGAGACTACAGCCGGGCAAGGCTCGCTCTTGGGAGGGAGGTTTGAACACCTGGCTCAACTGCTCAGTGACAGCTTCTACCCAGAACGACTGGGGGTCTGTTTAGATACATGCCACATCTTTGCAGCCGGCTATGACCTGCGCACAGAGGATGCCTGTGAAGAGACATTCAGGGAATTCGACGAGATTGTAGGTTTAGATAATTTAAAAGCAATTCATCTCAACGACTCCAAGGGAGAATTGGGAGGCAGGCGTGACCGGCATGATCATATTGGCATGGGCATGATCGGCCTGGAAGGGTTTCGCTGGCTGGTCAATAATCCGGATCTATCTCACCTGCCCATGGTCCTGGAAACCCCAAAGGGTTCAGATATGCAGGAAGACAGAGATAACCTGGGAATTCTGAGGAGTTTACAAAGGGAATAGGATACCTTTAACTTGTTTTTGCATACTACACATGCGGCCCCGGATAGGCCCGGGGCTGATCATTTTCTGCTAGAGGATGAAAAGGAGGAACAAGTCAATGATTGCACTCATTAATGGAAATATTATGACAATGGCAGGCCATGTTTATAATAGAGGCAGTATTATCGTTAAGGATCAAAAAATAGATGCACTCTCCCTTGACTCATCATCACCTGTCGAGGCGCAGGTTATTGATGTCTCGGGAAAATATGTCCTCCCGGGTTTTATTGATGCCCACACCCATGCCGGGATTTACGAGGAGATCTACGCTATTGAGGGTGATGATACCAATGAGGCTTCTGATCCGATCACACCGCATCTGCGAGCCATCGATGCCGTCAACATGGAGGATCTAGCCTTTAATGATGCACTGCGGAGTGGTGTAACTACAGTGATGACAGGACCAGGCAGTGCCAATGTGATCGGTGGGTTGAGTTTAGTCATGAAAACTTGCGCCAAGACCGCAGACCAAGCTGTGATTAAAAACCCTGTAGGCCTCAAAGTAGCCTTTGGGGAAAACCCAAAGCGTGTTTACGGAGACCAAAAAAAGGCACCGATGACACGCATGGCCACAGCAGCACTGTTGCGTGAAACTTTAACAGCAGCACAAAACTATGCTGCAAAAATTAAACACGGAGAAAAGAATCCGGACAAACTGCCTGACAGGGATCTCAAAATGGAAGCCATGCTTCCCGTTATCGGTGGTGAAATCCCCCTGCTGATACACGCCCACCGGGCTGATGATATCATCACAGGACTCAGGATTGCTGATGAATTCAACCTCAAGGTCAGCATACAGCATGGGACAGAAGCCTATAAGATTCCTGAGGAACTCGTTTCCAGAGATATTCCTGCAGTCGTAGGCCCCTCTCTATGCAGCAGAGCCAAGGTAGAATTGAAAGACCTGTCACTGAAAACGCCAGGGATCCTTTCCCAGGCAGGAATAAAGGTGGCTATAATAACCGACCACCCCGTGGTTCCAGTTCAATATCTATCCCTCATGGCATCCCTGGCTGTTAAAGAGGGTATGGATGAACAGGAAGCACTCAAGGCGATAACTATCAACCCCGCCGAGATTCTGGGAGTAGCTGATAGAGTGGGCAGCTTGGAAGCGGGGAAAGATGCTGATATCATCGTTCTCAGCGGACATCCCCTGGACTGGCGCACCAAGGTGGAACTGGTTTTGGTCAATGGCAAAATCGTCTATGCCGATGAGGCCCATCGCGGGGACCCATCACGGGGACGGTTCTAATGATTGGTCTATCAGAAGTGAGGGTTTCCAACTGTTGGTAACTGCCCCGTTGCAGCGCAAGGGGTTTTCGTCCTCTGACAGCAATTGATGGAGTTCTGAAACCTACAGTATGATATAGGAAACCGTCTGAACTGCGTAAAACTGCCCAGGCAGCAAAGCACAGCGAAAGGAGCATATTTATGCAATACTTTGACAGCGGGTTATTAACATCGCCACGTAAGATCATCAAGCTCGATGAAAAGGGCTCTCGTGAAGTTGAAGATATGATTGTCCGTGAAACAACCCTTACTGTTTATGTCAACTCCAAAGAAACGGCCGCACTTGTCTGCTCTCCAAGGGATCAAAAATATCTGGCTGTCGGCTTCCTTTGTGCTGAGGGTGTTTTGAACAAGCGAGAGGACCTCCGAAAATTAGAATATGATGCAAAGCATGGTGACATATACATCGAGACCAGCTCTGAATCAGACCTGACAGACAAATTAGTTGTAAAACGCCGCATCACCCCCAGCACCGGACGCAGCGGAACCAGCGTTTCAACTGCTGCTGTTCCCGCTCTCCCACCCCCTGTTTCCTCTCAACTGAAAGTAAATACAGAAACAGTGCTCAAATTGGCAGCGGCACTGCAGGATAGATCACGCCTTTTCCAACGCACCGGTGGTGTTCATAATGCCGCCCTCGCCCAGGGAGAAGAGATTATTATCTTTCAGGAAGACATCGGCCGCCACAATACACTGGATAAGATCCATGGCCAGTGCTTCCTTGAGGAAATTCCCAGGGAAGACAAGATAATCATTTTCAGTGGGCGTGTCTCATCTGAAATCCTTTTAAAAACAGCCAGAATGAGAGTGCCTATCCTGATCTCACGCAGTGCACCCACAGATCTCGCCCTCAAACTGGCGGAAGAACTTCAAATTACAGTACTGGGATTTGTGAGAGGAGAGCGTCTCAGCATCTATGCACATCAAGAGCGGATAATATTCCCCCGTCCTGTGTAGCACCGTTTACTCCATTTTACGTATAATAGATCAAAATGTGGAGGGCATCGCCAGTTCATACTAATTCAATAAAATCGACATCCTCATCCCTCTGTGAATACGCTCTGGTATGCCTTCCGCATTTATCAACGACAAATTTAACTAAAGGGAGATACCCTCAAATGGGAAAAGAAGAATTTGAAAATATCTGCCGCGACGCCGCATCCAGTCCTGGGCAACTTTTAGGAAGAATTCTACCCCTGGTCAAGAGACACCGCCACAAACACAACAAACAAAAGTTGCCAGTCATCTGGATCGAAACAAACGACAGTGGGGACAACAACATCTCCTTTATGAATTCCACCTTCCCCTATCTAGGTGATATATTTCAAAACATGATCGACCTTTTATACAGCAACACCTTTATGGCAGCTCAGGGGGAGGACGCAGTAAAACTACTTGATTTAGCATTCGAGAGGTTTGCTGGAGAATACACTCTTGTAGTGGAAGGAGCTGTTCCCCTGCGGGATAATGGTCTTTATACCGTAATATTTAAGACAATAAAAGGAAGCGTCACTGCTCTGCAAGCAGTTTCACAGTTAGGACAGAGAGCGAAATATGTTGTTGCTGCCGGTACCTGTGCAAGTTTTGGCGGCCCCACCGCCGCTCGGCCCAACATCACAGGCAGTACCAGTGTGCAAAATGTGCTGCAGAGAGAGGTTATCAATGTCAGCGGCTGCCCGGTCAATCCTGACTGGTTGATAGGAACCCTGGCCCACCTGCTCCTCTTTGGTCGTCCAGAGCTTGACGAACTGGGCCGTCCATCCCTTTTCTATGAGTTTACAGTCCACCGCCACTGCCAGCGCCGCTCTTACTTTGATAGAAATGATCTGGCTGACAGCCTGGGAGATATCAGGTGCATGTTTTCTCAGGGTTGTGTTGGGCCAAAAACCGGAGCTGACTGCCCTTACAGACAGTGGGACAATTATGTAAACTGGCCGGTTAAAGCAAACACTCCCTGCATAGGCTGCACAAATCCTGATTTTCCTGATGGCTCTACCCCCTTCTTCACCCCGATGCCGCAAAAAGAGGAAAGCCAGGATGGTAGACGCAAGAATAGAGATAATGTTCAGGGTTGGAGAGCAATACAGCAAGTAAAGGAGGGCAGGGACAATGACTAAACACATCATTTTCAGCCCGGTCACCCGTTTGAGCGGCCTTTTATCTGTGGATGTTCTATTGGAGAATGGAGTTGTCACAGAAGCTAATACCAGCGCCACCCTCTTCCGCGGTTTTGAGTGGATTATGCGCGGCCGACATATAACAGATGCTGTTTATTTGACACAGCGCGTCTGCGGTATCTGCTCCCTGGCTCATGGTGCTGTATCCAGTTATTTGGTGGATGCAGTCTATGACAACGATATCTCTGCAAATGCCCAGTACCTGCGCAACATCATGTTCGCAGCTGATTTTCTGCAGAACCATATCAGACATTTTTATATTTTCAGCCTTCCCGATTATGTGAAAATGCCAGACTTACCTCCCTTCCAAAAGCAGAACACCGCTGACTTAAGGTTGAACTCCGCAGATAACTGCCGTATCTCTGAAAATTATTTTAAGGCAGCGAAAGCATCCCAGAGATGTCACGAAATTATCGCTCTCTTCGGAGGCAAGATACCCCATCAGCACAGCTTCCTGCATGGAGGGGTCACAGTTGCACCAACAGCAGATAAGATCAACCGAGCCCTCGCCTTGCTCGACAGTATCAAAGAATTCGTCCATACGTGCATGCTGCCGGACACTGAGATCATCGCTAATGCTTATCAGGATTATTTCACAATAGGAAGAACCCCGAAACGCCTCCTCTCCTTCGGGCTTTTCCGCTTCGGTGCGAAGAATGAGAGAGTACTCTGGAGAAGCGGGGTACTGCAG
>DIQC01000075.1:0-6979 GCA_002426495.1 Thermacetogenium sp. UBA5472 | reverse complement strand
GGTACTGCAGGATAGCTCGCTTAAACCCCTACAGCCGAAATTGATTCGCGAAGAGGTAACCAGCACATGGCTGAGAGAAGAACCAGGTGGTGAATTGAGGCCAGACCCCCAAAAACTGGGAGCTTATACCTGGACGAAAACCGTTAAGTACGCCGGGCAATTTTTTGAAGGTGGGCCACTAGCCCGCATGCTGATCACGGAAAGATATAAAGGGGGTACCAGCACCATGGATCGGATCGTCGCCCGTACTCTAGAAACATCCTTGATCGCAGACCTGGTAGAAAAATGGCTTTACCAACTGACTCCAGGGCCTCCACCTCTTAACCAGAATAAAACCCCGGTTAGAACAAGTGTCACTTCTTTAACTGATGCCATGCGGGGAGCACTAATGCATCAGGTCAGGATATCTGGCGAACAGATAATTGAATACAATATCATCACACCAACAGGCTGGAACTTCGCGCCCAAGGATCAATCCGGAAAACATGGTCCAGCGGAAAATGCCCTGCTGGGCACACAGATTCCCTCATCAGTACCCGCGGAGACCATCTTAGGCCGCATTATTAGATCCTTTGACCCCTGTCTCCCCTGCGCAACACATTATATAGAAACACGACAAAGGGACTGACCCTTTATCAGAAACGTGACATAAGGACCCGTCCCCTTGTCACCGCCGTGTAACGCTTTACGCTCCAGCGATACGAGAGGGATAATAGTCACTGCAGGGTATGCAGACATACTCTCCACCTCTCACCCTTGCCCTGGGCTCCATCACCGACTCACCGCACCTGGCGCAGGTCACAGACTGAAAGATACGCGCCTTCTCAGGCAGATCAAGCTGTACATCCTGCACCTGCAGCAGATCATCGTGGGAACCCTGCAGGAGTTCAGTGATCACTCCCATCTGCATCTTTTTTATTTTTTCTTTATCTTCTGGTGTCCCTTTACCTCCATGAACACGATCTCGAATCGCGGCAAACTCCGGGAAGCTCTCTCCCAAGGATTTTACTGTAATCCGTACCGCCTTCCCTGTGTCACGGCGCCCGAAAGTATAGGCATTTTTGCCATAGTCCTGGAAAATAAGATTTCCCTTTCCCATGGTACATCCAGTAACAACCTGAACAGCATCAAGGCCGCAGTTATCTGTCTCAGCAATGACCACCAACTCTTCATCAGGAGACCTATGTGCATCCAAGATCTCCATCCCTACTTTAGCAGCACGATAACCTCTAGCAAGGCCAACACAGATATGGCCATGAAACTCCATCGCTTTTTCCCAATCAGTTTTTTCTCGACACATAATTCAATTACCCCCTATACAAAAATACACCATAGAGTATCACCCCTTCATCCAGAAGGAAAGAACACCTCCATGGTGTCATTCTCATTGTATTATGTATTCTACTTATATTCTCAATATCCTCTCCCACAGAAAAAATCCATAACATAATTTGATAATAATTATTATTTACCTGCACAATTTATCCACCACTACGTATAATATATCACATGTGGAAGGTATTGCCAAATAAGAGAAAACACCTCATCCTAAACTTCAACTTCCCCTCCTACTGGAAACAACCCTCTGGCATACCTTCCACATTCATGTATTTCAGCTCATCTTGCCATCGTCCCAATAACACAATTAAATCCATTCTCCACCCACAAAACCTTTTCAAAAAACAATCTGAAAATCATTAATCTATCAGAAGAATAATAAAGGCACTGCAGCAGATAATATTTCTAAAGTAAACTACGTATAGGGGGAACAACATGCGGGAAATTAGCATCGACCTTGGCCCATCTATCAGCCCCGGAGATATTGAAATCGTAAAAGCAGCAACATCCAAACTGTCACCAGGGGACCATCTCCTGCTCAATCTAGAAGCTCCAGATGCCCATGAAACAGATAGGATCTTGGCAGTATTAGAAAAAGAAGAGATGGAATTCCGGCATAACAGCAGCCACGGCGGTCAAAAATACACAATCATCGCCACACCCCGCAGCAAAGAAGAGTTGCACTAAGAGCAAGCTTCTGGTCGGCCATTGAATCAGTTTTACTCACTCAACATCTTTAAGCACACTGTGCTGCTTAAATAATGTCCGAACCCACTTAACCATATAAAACAGGGCAAAGAAGAGTAATGCAACCAGCACAATGCAGCCCCCTGAAGCCAGCCCAAACTGGTAGGAGCTGACCAGCCCTAATACAGCAGCGATTACTCCAAGCCCTAATGAGTAATAAAACACTTGCTTGAAGCTGCGCCCTATAATCAGGGAGGCCAATACTGGAATAACCATCAGCGCTCCCACCAATAGTGTGCCTACAACTCTCAGACTCACTGCAACCGTTAATGCCACAAGAAAAATAAAGACACGATTGAGCCGGTCAACAGGAAGCCCGGCGACACGTGCCGACTGTTCGTCAGAGCAGATAAAATACAGCTCTTTGTACAACAAGACTAAGAACAACAGAACAATTACCGCAACAACTATTATTAACCAGAGATCACTGTTGTTGACTGTCATTAAACTGCCAAAAAGGTAAGAGGTGATATCCAGTGCCCCTCCCTTGGCCAGTCCGAAAAAAATAACAGCCAGAGCAAGCCCCCCACTCATGACCAAGGCCAGCAAAGCGTCGGGAGAAAGGCTGGAATGTGTGCGCAGGTAATCCACTGCCATCGCACCCAGGACAGCAATAACTATGACCAGAAACGGTGTGTAGGAAGCCGCTCCTAACCAGAGGCCAATGGCAACCCCTGCCAGACAAACATGAGAAATGGCATCAGCCATAAAAGCATAGCGACGAATCACAAGAAAATTGCCTAGAGCCGGACAAATGATACCGATTACTAAACCAGCGATCAGAGCACGCACCATAAAATCGTATTGCAGCATTCCCATCTATATTCCCCTTTGCCTATTAGCCTAAATTGACGGCAGTAGAATAATCATTTCCGTAGATATAGCTGAGATTATGTGCTGTCAATATTTCCTGGGGAGAACCCTGACAGATCAATCTCCTGTTAAGGCAGGCAATTCTGTTAGCCAATGACCCTAAGACACCCACATCGTGGGAGACTATAAAAACAGTTATTCCTTGCTCTTTGTTAAGTTGCAGCAGTAGCTGATAAAAATCGTGGATATACCGGTCATCAAGCCCTACTTGCGGTTCATCCAAGATTAGAATATCTGGCTTACCTGCCAAAGCCCTGGCAATAAACACCCGCTGCTGCTGTCCCCCGGATAGTTCTACAATCGGCTGATGCTGTAAAGAGAGAAGCCCTACCATATCTAATGCTTCCTCAACAGCTTCCCAGTCATCCTGCCCCATTCTGTGACACAGGCCAACCCTTCCAAAGCGCCCGGTAGCCGCCACTTCTCTAGCTGTAACAGGAAACTTGCCGTTAATCTCTGCTCGTTGGGGGACATAGCCCACACGGTGCCACTCTTTAAACTGATCAACACTGGTTCCAAAAAGCAGTATTTCACCCTGTGTAAGTTTCAGCAGTCCAAGCATCAACTTCACCAGTGTGGTTTTCCCTGAACCATTTGGTCCGATGAGAGCCAGAATCTCTCCGTTTTCCACCGTTAAATCAATATCTTCTAAAATCAATCTGTCACTGTATGTAAAGTATATATTCTGCAATTGAAGAACTTTCATATTCTCACCCTCATTCAAGTGCTTTTTTTAGGTTTATCAAATTGTGGCGCATTAGATTAAAGTAGCCTACACCCTCTCCCCTCTCTTCCTCTGTGATGGCTCCAATGGGATGGAGCTCCAATATCTCTGTCCCTGTCTCCTGGGCAATGGTCTCAGCGACCTTGGGGCTGACCATTGCTTCATAGAAAATCAAATCGACATTTTGTCGGCGCACAAAATCAATGACACTAGCCATGGTTGCCGCATCTGGTTCCTGTTCTGGAGTCAAACCCAAAATAGGAATCTGGCACAACTTATAGCGGTGTGCTAAATAACCGAAGGCTGCATGGGATACAACAAAATCACGGTTCTGAAAACCGGAAGCTGCCGCATTGTACTCCTGGTGTAACTGATCAAGCTCACCGAGCACTTCCTGGGCATTTTGACGGTAATAATCTGCGTTTACTGTATCCGCTTCAGCTATTTCCTCAGCTATAAATGACACCATGTTTTTTGCTTGCAGCGGATCGAGCCAGACATGAGGATCAAAACTCCCATGTCCACCATGGTTCTCGTGGCCATCCGCCCTCCTAGACCCCAGGAATTTTGTCAAACCAAGGCTTTCTTCTTCCTCAAAGGTGAGCAGTTCCACTTTTTCTGTGGATTTAATGATCTTTATATCCCTTTCTCGCAGTACAGGAAGAATTTTATCTACCCAGGGCTCCATATCTGCTCCATGATAAACAAAGACCTGTGCATCATAAATTAGCTTCATATCTGTCGGCGAGGGTTCCCAATGATGCGGTTCACTCCCCGCAGGCAAAAGTTGAACAACAGACGCCTTGTCCCCAGTTATTCTAGAGCTAAATTCAAACAAGGGGTAAATTGTGGCAACAATGTTAAGCTTTTTCTCAGATACGCTGTCACTGTCGACTTTCTCCTGTCCACAGCCGCTAAAACAAGCAATAATCAGCACCAAAGTCAGCAACCAGCAAATCTGTTTTACTGACCTTCCAATTGAACTATCATGCATTTTTATTAATTCCCTCCGGTTGGTTAAATTAATCATCCTTGCACTCAGGGCAATAACCATATACCGTAAAAGAATGATCCTCAATTTCATATTCTGGATAACACTCTTTGGCCCGCTTCAAACAATCTACAGGGCAGTACGGTATCCTCATGATATACCCACAGCCAATACAAACAAAATGGTGATGGTGGTCATCTTCATGGACCAATTCAAATCGCCGCGAGTGATCTCTAAACTGCAGTTCTCTGACAAGCCCTTCTCTTGTAAAAGTAGCCAATGAACGATAAACCGTGTCTAAGCTAATAGAAGGGTACCGCATCCTAACATGCTGCATAATTTCATCAGCACTGAGCGGCGGACCACCTGCCTCAGCCCTTTTTAACAGCAACATGATGATTTCCTGCCTCTGAGGTGTCAACCTGATTCCCATCATTTTTAGCTGCCCGATGAGTTCCTCTTCTCCCATTACCATGGGTATGCCTCCTAAATAAGAATCATTCGTAAGAAGTATTCATTATTAATTTATCGCACAGCTAAAGACATGTCAATTCTTTTATATGTGCCGGCAGGATGACATATGAGGAAAAACGAAGTGGGAAAAAACCACAACTAATAAACTTAGTTAATTGCTTATTTAGATCTTATAGTAGCCACAATCCTTATATTAGCAACCCCTCCCGGCATGCAAGAAAGAGTGCTTTCATGTGCTTGATGTGATCACAATAATCAAATTTTCGAAACACACAACTAGGCCGGCAACAGTTGCCTGTATTATCCATTCTCAGATTGTTAATGGTAAATAGCAGCCAATAATAGATAAATAATAACATATGGGCAGGGTTATGGGATTATATGTTGAATTAAACAAGTTAAGGGAATAGGAAAGAGAAAAGAGATACGAGAGGTGAGTATAAAGTGAATGGGATTCCATTATTATTCGTATCTAATACGCTTGTCGGGGTATTGTTTTTAGCAGTGAGCATTCCGTTAGTCAAGAATTGGGTAACAATGAATCGTTTTTATGGTGTAAGAATAAAAAAGGCCTATGAATCAGAAGAAAACTGGTATAAGCTCAATAATTTCTTTGGTAAGAGATTATTGTTTTGGTCAATCATTCTAATATGTATCGGCATATCAAATTATTTTATAACTATCGATAAAAATCCAGTTTTATATGAAATATTTGCTTTAGCACCAGCCATTATTTTAATACCACCGGTCATTGAAATATTCATTTTTGCCAAAAAGCTTTAAGAGGCAATCCAATTTTATACTAAACAGTTTTTGGTGAAAACAACCTGTACGCCGGACATAATAAAAAGTTTGTTGAGCTAGAAAGCGTTGATTGCTTATAAAAGGGAACAGAATTGCTTCTACTACAAGAGGTATGCGCATATGGATTTACGAAAAAGTTTGAAACGAGTAAACAGGTATTATCTGATAGTTTTGGAATTTCCACTATTACTTTTAATGATCTTTGCCTTTTGGTATTCAAGTACGCATTATGCTTTAATGCCGGCCCAGATACCAACCAACTTCGGATTAAATGGAATTCCGGATTCTTGGAGCACCAAGAGTTGGGGTTATGTATTATCATTACCAGTGTTTAACATCATTTCGTATATCATGTTTTCGGGGTTGACATTACGGCAGTTTGTTCACGAGACTCGGCAATGTAAGCCAATGGATGGGACGGATATGTTGCAACGGGTAACCATCCAAGGAATTTTCTTTGTTAAGGCGACGATAGTGGTTGCTCTAACATATTTAACTTATGGCAGTACTAAAGTTGCTCTTGGTAGGGCAATTGGCTTGGGATGGTTAAGTTTTGTTCTTATATTCCTAATTGTGGTTGCTAGCTTAGTGACAGCTATAAGAATCATTATTATAAGCAGGAGTAACAAAATGTGATTTTGATCGTGGGTGTCGCCTCTCTCCCCGTCATTATGCTAATTTTAGCCTATGTGCAATTTCGCCTTTACCCCCAATGGTCTTTAATGTTCGCTATTAATAGCCGCTGGCCCATCGGTTTTCTTGTTTGGTTGCTGTTAAGTAATATGGGGTTATTTTTCTTAAAAATTAGATGGCATGCACAAAACATTGCCTATATGTGCCCGAACTGCAACCACGTTTTTATGATCCACTAAATATATTGCCGTTATTCTTTATTGTTTAGATTATCGTGTTCCTGCTTTTCTTTCAGCTTGAGAATAGTTTCCTGGTCCAAGCCGGTGATCTGAGAGATCGTCTCCAGCCTGACTCCGGCAGCCAACGCTGTTTTAGCAACTTCCGCTCTCCCCTCT
>DIQC01000103.1:49043-49217 GCA_002426495.1 Thermacetogenium sp. UBA5472 | reverse complement strand
TATCAGAGCAGTAAATTAGATGGCAAACCTTCTTTTACCTACTTTGTCTGCTTTACAAGAGAGGCAATTCTCCCTTATCGTATTCCCTTGTCGTATAATGGTTGACATATTTCCGCTTTTAGGTATACAATTAATTTACCAGAAAATTTAATATGATCAGGAATGTACTTCGGG
>DIQC01000103.1:26173-48913 GCA_002426495.1 Thermacetogenium sp. UBA5472 | reverse complement strand
ATCAGGAATGTACTTCGGGGGGTGGTGAAAATCCACACCGGCGGTTAAAGCCCGCGAACCTGGCATGTAATGTCAAGGCCGATCCAGTGAAAATCTGGAGCCGACAGTGAAAGTCTGGAAGGGAGAAGGGATTCTTTATTATTTGTTGAGTTTATAAACCCGGACATTTCCTGTCCGGTTTTTTATTTTGCGTTTGATCGTGGAGGCGTTGTTGTGAATCATGAACAATTTATGTCCAGGGCTTTAGAGTTGGCGGAAAAGGGGAGGGGCAAAACCAGTCCCAATCCTCTGGTAGGTGCTGTTATAGTCCGCAGTGGCGGGATAGTAGGAGAGGGGTATCACCAAAAAGCAGGCACACCACATGCAGAGATTCATGCCCTGCGGGATGCTAGTGAGAAGGCGAAAGGGGCGATAATGTATGTAACCTTGGAGCCGTGCTGCCATTACGGGCGAACACCACCCTGTACCGAAGCGATTATAGAAAATGGTATCAAAGAGGTGGTTGTGGGTGCAGTTGATCCAAACCCGCTGGTAGCTGGTAAAGGAATTAAGACACTGGAGAAAGCCGGTATCAGGGTAATTACTGGTGTGCTGGCTAAGGATGCCCAACGGCAGAATGAGGCATTTATCAAATATATCAGATTCGGACGTCCCTTTATCACCCTCAAAGCTGCCATTTCACAGGATGGAAAGATCGCTACCAAAACTGGTGATTCGAAGTGGATCACCGGTGAAGAGGCGAGGAGATTGGTTCATCAGATGCGAGCGACAAATGACGCTATTATGGTAGGGATCGGCACGGTCCTGGCTGATGATCCTCTGTTAACGGTCAGGCTGCAGGGTCAACATCGACAACCCCTTAGAGTAATTATTGACAGTTCACTTCGTATCCCTATAGATTCACAGCTTGTTAAAACAGCTTCACAGGTAGCAACTATTATTGCTGCAGCAGAGGGGAGATATAGCAAAGAAAAGAGAGCTGAACTGGAAGCAATGGGTGTAGAGATCTGGGATCTGCCTGCTGTGCAGAAGAGGGTTGACCTGGTGACATTGATGCAGAAGCTGGGGAAAAGAGAGATAACAAGCTTGCTTCTCGAAGGGGGACCCACTGTAAATACCTCTGCACTGGAAGCAGGGCTTATTGATAAATTTGTTTTTTTTCAAGCTCCGTTAATTATCGGAGGGCGGGATTCTCCCGGAGTGTTCGGTGGTGAGGGGTGTGAACGGTTGAGTGATTGTCTGCGTCTTAACTGCACTTCTGTCCAAAAGGTAGGTGATGATTTAATGATCACCGCATACGGAAAATAGAGGTCGGAGGCCGGAAGTCGGAATAAAAAAGCTAGCTTCGCCGGCACATTCTGTTGGTACTATGCTGATGGTTACCTTGCGAATGCATTAAATAGGGGTGGATACTAGAAGTTGGATGCCGGAATAAAGAGTATTCCAGGTGACAGGCACCAGGGAAATGGAAAGAGGTGAGTGGCGATATTTACTGGACTTGTAGAAGAGAAGGGGATTATCAGGGGTATCAGAAAGGGGCCTGTATCTGTTTTCTTAAACATTGAGTCTTCGTTCTGTAATGAGCTGGATATAGGAGAGAGTGTGGCTGTTAATGGGGTCTGTCTCACAGTGACAGACCATAATTCTACAACGTTTTTCGCAGATGTTATGGCTGAGACCCTCGATAAGACTAATTTAGGTTTATTAAAAAACGGAGACCAGGTAAACCTGGAAAGGGCATTAAAAATAGGCAGCAGGTTGGGTGGCCATTTTGTCACAGGGCATATTGATGCAGTGGGTAAGATAATCGGAAAGCAGCAGCGGGGAATTGCTACTGAGATAATAATAGAAATACCATCTGAATTGGAACAGTATCTCCTTCCTCAGGGCTCAATAGCCCTTGATGGAGCCAGCCTTACAATTGCTGAATTACTGAGCGGTTCTTTTAAGGTTAGTCTGATCCCCCATACCCTGGAGGCATCAACACTGGGGTTAAAAAAGATGGGTGATCTGATAAATATTGAGGCAGATCTTCTGGGCAAATATGTGCGCTCTCTCATGGGGAAAATGGAGGAGAGTAAAGGGGTATCTGTTGGGTTATTGGCTGAACATGGATTTATTTAACTTGGAAAGGAGTAGTTATTATGTCGGAGCAGGGAATCTTTAACACAGTTGAAGAAGGGCTCGCCGAAATTGCTGCAGGCAAGATGATTGTTGTTGTTGATGATGAGGACCGGGAAAATGAAGGTGACCTGATCGCTGCAGCAGATACGATAACAGCTGAGGACATTAACTTTATGGCAACTCATGCTCGTGGACTGATCTGTACTCCGATCACCGCAGAACGGGCGGATGAATTGGAATTGGAGCAGATGGTTGCTCAGAATACAGAGAGCATGGAAACAGCCTTTACCATTTCTGTTGATGCTTCTAGTACTACCACCGGTATATCTGCTTTCGAGCGTGCTGAGACCATCAGGGTTCTGGTGGACCCTAAGACGAGAGCACAGGATTTGAGGCGTCCCGGGCATGTATTCCCTCTGCGGGCTAAAGAGGGTGGAGTGCTGCGCAGAGCAGGGCATACGGAGACCACTGTTGATTTGGCCCGCTTGGCAGGTTTGTACCCGGCAGGCGTATGCTGTGAAATCATGAATGATGATGGAACAATGGCACGTGTTCCACAGCTCTTTGAGTTCGCCAATAAACACAATTTAAAGATCATTACTGTTGCCGATCTGATTGAATATCGTCGTCATACAGAAAAACTGATCCGCAGAGTGACTGCCACACCCCTGCCCACCAGGTACGGGGAATTTACAGCTATAGCCTATGAAACTATGCTGGACAATAACTGTCACGTCGCTCTTTGTCAAGGAGATATCGAAAGCGGAGATCCTGTTCTCACACGGGTACATTCGGAATGTTTGACAGGAGATTGCTTCGGCTCCCTGCGCTGTGACTGTGGGGAACAGTTGGCTGAAGCGCTGCGTATGATCGCCGCGGAAGGGAGAGGAGTTTTGCTCTATATGAGGCAGGAGGGAAGAGGGATCGGTTTATTGAACAAACTTCGCGCCTATAAACTCCAGGATGAGGGAAGCGATACAGTTGAAGCCAATGAGCTGCTCGGATTCCCCGCTGACCTGCGTGACTATGGATTAGGTGCTCAGATCCTGGTGGATCTGGGTGTGAGGAAACTAAGACTCATGACCAATAACCCTCGCAAAGTTGCCGGTCTGCAGGGATATGGGTTGGACATTGTGGAAAGGGTCCCCATTGAAATGCCCTCCCGTTGCGAAAACCAATTTTATTTAAAGACAAAAAAGACAAAGATGGGCCACATATTAGCCCTGAATGAACAGAAGGGAGTATAAAAAAATGCCAAACTATTATGAGGGGAAACTGCTTGGCAAGGGACTGCGCTTTGGTATTGTTGTGTCCAGATTCAATGAATTTATCACCAACAAGCTTTTGAGCGGAGCTTTGGATATGCTGATTCGTCACGGTGTCAGTGATGATGCAATAGATGTGGCTTGGGTTCCCGGAGCTTTTGAGATCCCTTTGACTGCTCAACAAATGGTAGAGCGCGGTTATGATGGGGTGATCTGTTTAGGTGCAGTGATCAGAGGAGCTACTCCTCATTTCGATTTTGTGGCCAGCGAAGCAACCAAGGGGATAGCTCAGGTTGGTCTGGTAGCAAAGATGCCCGTGATCTACGGCATGATAACGGCAGACACACTGGAACAGGCTATTGAAAGGGCAGGAACAAAAGCGGGGAATAAGGGTGCAGATGCGGCTGTGTCTGCTTTGGAAATGGCCAACCTCTTCAGGGAATTGAAAGGACAAAATTAAGATACGCATCTGAATTGACAATGACACATATGGCTAACATTCTGGTAAAAAGAGGGTTGCTATCAACCCTCTTTTTACTCAAATCCCTCTCTTAGCAAAGAAAGAGAGAATAATCTATCTCAATCCGGGATTACCTTCTCTGCCCAAACAAAATTAGGAGCCAAAGCAGCCCTTCTCGAGAATTGGATGGTACGTCTTTTTAGTTTAAATACAGGAAACTGCCTGAAATAGGCCAGTTTTTAATTATAAGGCACGCTTCACTTTACCAGCCTTGAGGCAACGGGTGCATACATAGAGGCGTGTAGGCTTGCCATCGACTACTGTCTTAACATGCTGCAGGTTTGGTTCCCATGTTTTTTTATTTCGGACGTGGGAATGGCTTACCTTCATACCAACATGGTTTCCCTTTCCGCAAATCGCACACTTTCCCATCTTACATCCTCCTTTCTCACAAAACCTATTCTAACAAAATAATCTGTCAATGACAAGAAAAGAAGAGTGTTTTTGGCTGTCAACTTGTAGGAATTGACATCTCTAGAGTGGTAACATATAGTATAATGTACTTTAGCGGGATAAGTAGCACTTGAAAGAATATAAGGGGGTAGTTCCATGAATGACAGTCTTCGAACAGATTATGGTAGTATTGAAGTCACCCCTGAGACACTAGCATCGATAGCTGGTGCAGCTGCAGTTCGCTGTTTTGGCATTGTGGGGATGGTTGCCCGGGGATTGCGGCAGGGAGTCTCGGAAATTCTGGGAGAGGATGCTTTAAGAAGAGGAGTAGAGATCACTCAGGATGGATCTGATATTAAAATAGATCTCTGGGTTGTGATGTGCTATGGAGTAAACATAGCACAGGTCGCACAGAACGTTATGGAAACTGTTAGTTATGAAATCGAAAATATGACAGGTCTACGCCCTATTGAGATAAATGTTAACGTAGTGGGCGTAAGAGTCTTGAAGTAATTGGTGAGGGGGAACCGGATTGGAGCAGTGGATTGTAACCGGGGAGCAGTTAAGATGTCTTTTCTGCAGTGGATTGGCCGCGATTGAGGAAAATCAGCAGGAAATAGACAGGCTTAATGTTTTTCCTGTCCCTGATGGCGATACTGGTCGGAACATGTTTTTAACTATGGCTGCTGCAGTCAAGGAATTAGACAATGTTAATACATCCAATAATATCGGAGATGTCGGAGATGCTGTAGCACGTGGTTCTTTGATGGGTGCTCGGGGTAATTCAGGTGTGATCTTATCACAGTTGATTCGAGGGCTAACCGATGGCCTCAAGGGAAAGGAATATGTAACTGTGCAGGACTTCGCAGACGCCTGGTATCTTGCCGTATCCAGTGCTTATCGGGCGGTAATTAAGCCTGTTGAAGGCACAATATTGACTGTAGCTAAGAGTTTTGCCCAGGGGATGAAGGAAGCGGCTGCTCAAGACTACCACTTAGAAAAGGCAATGGAGCACGCCATATCCAAGGGCAACAATACTCTGCAGCTGACACCGGAGATGCTTCCGGCTTTGAAAAAGGCCGGGGTTGTGGATTCCGGGGGGAAAGGCCTGCTGGTTATTCTTGAGGGAGGGCTCAATGCTCTCCAAAATGGTGGTGTTTATGACGGACAAAACGCAGTATCGGATATAACAGATTTAAAAAGCAATAGTGATAATGATATGGAAATAACAGCTGCACCGCAGGTCAGTACAGAAGAAGATGTGGATTATATGTACTGTACAGAGTTTCTGCTCAAAACAGAAACAGGTTTCCTTTTGGGAACAGATATCAAGGCCCACCTGCATACTTTGGGGGGAAGCCTTGTCACAGGAGAAGCCGGCAATTATATTAAAATTCATATTCATACAGATAACCCGGGTCAGGTTTTAGCATATTGTGGGGAGTATGGCACCCTGCATGATATCAAGATCGATAACATGCATGATCAACAGGAAGCAAATTCTAATAATACTACTAATATTACTGTCGATGAAGTTGAAGAAGATTTAGAGATCGGTGTAGTAGCAGTTGGGGTAGGGGATGGCATTAAAGAACTGTTCTTTAATTTGGGCGCCATCCAGGTGATTGAAGGCGGTCAAACCTTTAACCCTCCGGTTGAGGAGTTCGTGCAGGCTATTGAAGGGACACATGCACGCCAGGTTCTGGTTTTGCCCAACAATAAAAATTTGTTCCTGGCAGCCCAGCAGGCTAAGCAGCTTGTAGAGCGCCCTATCGAAGTGATACCCTCAACAAATGTTCTTGAGGGTATCAATGCCCTGTTAGTATTTAATGATTCGATGCCACTTGATGAGAACAAAGATAGGATGTTACTACAGCTAGATCAGATTAAAACCGCAGAAATAACATATGCTGTACGGGATGCCGAATTGGGTGGCCAGAAGATCAAAGAGGGCGAATTGATCGGCATTTATCAAGGGGAAATTATGTCGACAGGCTTATCTCAAGAGGATGTTGTGCTTAATTTGCTGGAGAAGATGGTGGATGAAGAGGATGAATTGATCACCATTTATTCTGGGGAGGATGTGGTACCAGAAACGGTGGAGAGAATAAAAAATAAAATAAATGTCATCTACCCGGAGCTAGAAGTGGATACCCACCATGGAGACCAGCCTATTTACTATTTCCTGATCGGTGTCGAATAGGGGTGGAAGAATTATTAACGGAGAGAGGCTGTTAACTGGAAAGCAACTTGCAGAGATAAAAATATCTTCTCTACCGAGAATAGGAGATAAAAGAGCGAAGCTTTTTCATAAGCTAGGAATTTATAATTTTTTTGACCTACTCTACTATCTTCCCAATCGTTATGAGGACCGCCGCTTTAGAGAAACACTTGAAGGTGTAAAATCAGGTGAACAGGTCACTGTGCTGGGCAGAATCGAGAACATACAAGAGGTCAGATTACGCCGCAATCTGACTCTTTTAAAGGTTGGGCTCAGCGGTAATTTTGGCAACTGTACAGCGCTCTGGTTTAACCAGCCCTTTTTAAAAAAGTCTTTGCGCAGCGGATCAACCATAGCTGTCACTGGAAAATTGGGGCGTGATCTTTATGGTTATGAAATATCAGTTATCGATCATGAAATAGACATCAAAAACCATGTTCATGTGGGACGCATCGTGCCTATTTACAGAACGACTGAGAGGATGAGTCAGCGATCACTGCGGCGTGTTATGTACCAGTTTGTCGCTTCTTATGCCGATCAAATCAAAGACCTTATACCTCCTGAATTGAGCAGCGAATTGAAATTGGTTCCCCTTGCTCAAGCGCTCAAGGAAATTCATTTTCCCAGTGATCAACAAGTACTGTCGCAGGCAAGAGAGCGCTTGGTTTGTGAAGAGCTACTGTTTTTCAAAATAGGATTATCAGAAATTCAATACTCTATCAAGAGTGATGGAGTTGCCTGCCTGCCCAAAGCCAAATTGACCGAGGATTTTTTAAGTTTATTGCCTTTTCCTCTGACCGGGGCTCAACAAGATGTGCTCAAAGAGATCCAAACAGATATGGCTAGCTCTAAGAGGATGTATCGCCTGCTGCAGGGGGATGTGGGGTGTGGAAAGACGATTGTGGCTCTCTATGCACTGTTATATACAGTTGCTGCAGGTTTTCAGGGTGCCTTGATGGTTCCCACTGAGGTTTTGGCGGAGCAGCATTTTTTAGGGATCGATAAATATGTGGAACAGTTGGGGGTTAGTGTTGATTTTCTAACAGGTTCTCTGGGTAAAAAGGAAAGAGAACAGTGCCTAGAGTCACTGCAAAATGGCACAACAGATATTATTATTGGCACCCATGCTCTGCTGCAGGATGAAGTTGCGTTTGCTAACCTGGGATTGATCGTTATCGATGAGCAGCATAGGTTTGGCGTAAAACAGCGGGATCGCCTGCTGGCCAAAGCAAATGCACCAGATGTCCTGATTATGACTGCCACACCAATTCCACGCAGCTTGACATTGACGGTTTATGGTGATTTGGATCTATCAGTCATCGATGAACTGCCCCCCGGAAGGAAAGAGATAAAAACATATTTTATGCCTGTTTCCGAAAAGAACAGGGTTTATGGTTTTGTACGCACAGAATTAGAAAAAGGGCGTCAGGCATTTGTGGTTTGTCCGCTGATTGAAGAATCGGAACATTTGGATGTAGAAGCCGCAATAGTCAGGCATCAAGAGTTAAGCAGTGAGTTTTCAGAGTTTCAAGTCGCCCTTCTCCACGGAAAGCTGAAGTTTGCAGAAAAAGAAAGGGTAATGAATGATTTTAGGAGAGGAAATAGTGATCTTTTAGTTGCCACTTCAGTCATCGAAGTGGGGATCGATGTCCCTAACGCTACAATCATAGTTATTGAGGGCGTGGAGCGGTTTGGTCTGGCTCAGTTGCACCAGTTGAGAGGGCGTGTAGGTAGGGGAACCCAGGAGAGTTTTTGTGTATTGATCGGAAATCCCCAGACAGAAGAAGCCAGGGAACGGATCAAGATATTCGTTCAAAACCATGATGGCTTTCAGGTTGCTGAGAAAGATCTTGTTTTAAGAGGGCCAGGTGAATTATTGGGCACCAAACAGCATGGTTATTCCGATTTTCGTGTTGTAGATATCTTTCGGGATACAGCGTATTTTAAAAAAATAGAAAATTTAATCAAAAATGGAGAAATACATCCAAATGACGAATTAAGTGAAGAAATTGATTTTCGTTTCCCTTTGCTGATCTATGGTATGAAAATGTAAAAATGAATTTATCAATTCTTCAGATATAAAAGCTATAAAACCATAAATATGAGATAGTTAAGAAAAAACCTCACTCATTCCTCAGTGAGGTTTTTTTGGTTTGATCTTACTTGTATGTGAAACTTACTTTATGCTCACACTAGTAAACGAAAAGAAACAAGAAAACCTGTATAAAACAGGTGTGTTGGCGAAATACTTCTAGGATAAAAATTTTTTCAGGGGTTCATACTAACACTAAAGAAGAAAGGAGGGATAAAGATGGGCTCAGGCCAAAAACGAAATAAACTTCTAGTCCCCGAAGCTAATCAGGCTATGTACGAATTCAAATATGAGATGGCAAATGAAGTCGGTATAGGAAATCAGATTCAAGGTGATTACTGGGGTAATGTTTCATCCAGGGACTGTGGAGCAGTAGGTGGCGGTATGGTAAGACAGATGATTCAAAGTGTTGAACAGCAGATTGCCCAACAGGGTAATCCAGCACAGACCATCCAATCTACAAACCAAGTACAATAACAATAATAAAAGGAGGAGACTAATATGGGACAGGGACAAAAGAGGAATAAACTACTCGTTCCAGAAGCTAATCAGGCCATGTACCAATTCAAATATGAGATGGCCAATGAAGTCGGTATAGGAAATCAGATTCAAGGTGATTATTGGGGAAACATTTCTTCCAGAGATTGTGGAGCGGTTGGGGGTGCCATGACAAGGCGGATGATTCAGCAGTATCAACAGAACCTTGCTCAGCAACAACCCCAGACCACTACACTCCAATAACATGAGGGGATATTTTTTCAGGCGGGCAGAAAATGTCCGCCTGTTAATTTTTATATAAGTGCTTCTAACTCATCTTCAGGTATTCGCTGATGAACAGCCATAGTAATTCCACGATTAATTGTTTGTGCTGCGTTTTGAATTAAATCATCGATCTCACGAGGTGTTACAACTAATTGGCCTTGAAAGGGTTCTATCACATCTCTAACGGTTTCCTGTATGTAGACCGGGTGGTATTGACCCTGTGAAAACTTTTCAAAGTAAGTATCTAAAGCAAGTTTAGCGATCAAGGCGGCATTTACAACTGTTGGTACTCCAATAGCAATAACGGGGACTCCCATTGTTTGCTGATTTATTTCAGTTCTTCTGTTATTTACACCTGAACCGGGAGCAATGCCGTTATCACCGATTTGGATAGTTGTTCCTAGACGGGATATATTGGCAGCTGCAAGAGCATCAATGGCAATTATTCTGCTGGGTTGAACCTTTTCCACAACGCCCCGTATGATCTCTGCGGTTTCGATACCTGTTATTCCTAGAACACCAGGAGCAATTGCACATACTGACTGATAATTCTCAACAGCTTCTGGCATAAATTGAAAAAGATGGCGGGTGATCAGTGTGTTTTGCACAACTGAAGGCCCTAAAGCATCTGGTGTTGCCTGCCAGTTGCCTAATCCGATAATCAGGATCGTTTCCTGTCCATTAAGGTTCAATATGTTTTTCAGGTGTTGAGCCAAAACGCCGGCCACACTCTGTTGAGCCTCTGGTGATTTAAACTTGAGTTCAGGGGCTTCAATTGTGATATATGTTCCTTTTGGTCTACCCATAACCTTTTCGGCATTTTCATCCAAGATCTTAATAATGGTAACAGAACCATAAGGAAAACTTTGCTGTTCTTCGCTTACTCCAGATATCTCTTTTCCGGTCGCCCCGCGCACTATATCACGTGCTTCTACTGCTAGATCTGTATGAAGATGATGATTTGATATACTGAAATTATCCAAATTAATTCCCCTTTTATTGCCTGATGATTTCTTTTTTTATGGTTCTCCAATTTATTAAATTTATACCTTTCTGAAAAATATTTTACTAAAAGAATGGTTTTTTAATAAAATTGTCGAATGTTTACTAATATCGACTAGAGGTGAAGCTTATGGAGTGGTTGTTACACTTAGATCGCTTACAAAATTTGGAACAATTAGGCCAATACTGTCTTCAGTGTCACCGCTGCCATCTACGGAGCGGTAATTCTCCCGTTGTCTTTGGTGAAGGTAATCCTCAGGCCAAGCTGATGCTGGTAGGAGAAGCACCAGGTGCACAGGAGGAGCGATTGCAGCGCCCCTTTGTAGGGCCTGCGGGTGTATTGCTCGATAAGATCCTGGAAGCCAGCCATATCCATCGCCAGGAAGTATATATTACCAATGTTGTCAAGTGCCGTCCATCGGAGAATAGAACTCCTACAGAAGAAGAGGCAGATCTCTGTTTTGTGTATTTGGCTCGTCAGATCGAATTGATCCGACCAGACCTGATTGTCTGCTTAGGGGCATTGGCAACAAAATATCTTGTCCAGCGTGAGGCCACAATAGGTGCTGTCAGGGGGGATGTTATTATAAAGGGTGGCATTAAGATCATACCGACCTACCATCCGGCAGCACTCTTATATGATGAAAATAAAAAAAAGCCGGTATGGCGTGATTTCCTTAAAATCAAAAGCTTGCTGGATGGTGAGAGGCCGGAGGCATGAAAGAAAAAATTGAGCCAAAAGTATTTTCTACTTTCGGCTCAATTTTGCTCGCCATTGAGAACGTTTCAACGATCTCAATGGCGTGGGAGAGGAGAAACTGGAGGAAGAGCTCATGGTGGAAAGCTAACTACAATCTTTGTACTATTTAGCTGCAACTTCTTGTTGCGATTGCTTTCCCCATGAAGACCCTTAGCCAATACTATCTTTACCCACTATAAACTTTTTATTCATCAAATACGATATTTTATGTCGATTTATTATTTGCATAAGAAACTTTATTTGTAAAAGCTGGGTAGGCAGGGTATAATTTTGATAAATGTCTTGTATTTGGGTGATAAAATGTCACTGCGGGTAAATGGCGGAATTGCTAAAGGAAAGCGCTTGAAAACCAGAAAAGTAAAACACCTGCGTCCGGCAACTGATGTTGTGAAGGAGGCGTTATTTAATATACTTTCTCCTTTAGTTACAGGAAGTTTATTTTTGGATCTATTTGCCGGCAGCGGCAGTATCGGAATCGAAGCATTAAGCAGAGGAGCAGAAAAGGCTTTTTTCGTGGAAAGAGACCCTCTCAATGCAGCTTTAATCAGAGAAAACCTTTCAATAACCCATTTTAATAAGCAAGCTGAAGTATATACATGTGATGTTTTTAAAGGTCTTCAGTTATTACACCAGCGAGGGTACCAGTTCAACTTAATCTTTGTCGATCCTCCTTTTAGACATGGGTTTATAGAGCCTTCTTTAGAGAGGATTTGGGAGTTTGAACTTCTTCTACCCGGAGGGTTGATCATTACCCGCAGCGCTAAAAAAGAAATAATCAATGCGGGGGAAAAACCTTTGAGGCAAGAAAGATATGGTGATAGTGTTTTAATGTTTTATAATTGAGTGGAGAAAGAAATTTATTGAAAGGGTGTAGCTAATGGAGACCGCAGTCTACCCGGGCAGTTTTGATCCGTTTACATATGGTCATCTGGATATTATCACAAGAGCCGCTATAATCTTCAATAAGGTGATCGTGGCTGTCAGTGTAAACAGTGGAAAGGATCCTCTGTTTACCATTGAGGAACGCGTAGAAATGATCACTGGCGAATGTCAGCATATAAAAAACGTGGAGGTTACTTTTTTTTACGGATTGTTGGTTGATTTCGCCAAAGAAAAGGAAGCTGAAGCTGTTATTCGCGGCCTGCGGGCGGTTTCCGATTTTGAATATGAGTTCCAGATGGCTATGACAAATCGCAAACTGTACCCTGACTTGGAAACCATTTGTTTTGTGACTCAACCCAAGTATTCCTTTTTAAGTTCTAGTATTGTCAAAGAAATCGCCAGCCTCGGCGGAGATGTCAGCAGTTTTGTCTCCAGGGGGGTGGCAGAACAATTGTATGCCAAATATAAAAATAATAAACCTGGGGTGTGAGGGAAATGGATCTTAATATTTTTAATGTTTTGGATGAAATGGAGGATATGGTTCAAAATAGCAAGAGAGTCATGGGAAAGGTCCTCATAAACGAAGAGGCCCTATTGGAATATCTCGATAAGCTCAGGACTCTCCTTCCTGAAGAGATTCACCAGGCAAAGTGGTTAAGCAAGGAGAGGGAACGCCTCATTCAGGAAGCTCATGATGAGTCAGAACGGATTCTGACTAATGTGCAGGAAGAGGCAAGACGCAGGGTTGATGATAGCGAAGTGGCTAAACAGGCCAAAGAATCTGCAGAAGAGATCATTACTCAGTCAAAGCGGCTTGCTAAAGAGATTAAAAGTGGTGCAGCCCAGTATGCTGATGAGATTTTGCTTAAGTTGGAGAGCAACATCAGTCAGAGTTTGACAATTATAAATCAGGCTAGAGATGAACTCAACGAGATGAAATAGTTTTAACGGATGATGATGATCTTTTTGCGGGCTATCTTGAGCAAGGTGTGGCCTAATCCAAAACCCAGGAATAAGATGATGCTTAATAGGGCTACGGCGCCTCCCCAAGCCAGTGGGGAGATGGCTGTTCCCGCTGCCGTTGGCACAGCAAATATGTCTTCCAGTGGCAGCAGGAAAACCAGGAGAGTGATCAGCATGGATATCGGTATTTGTAAGAGCCTGGCCAGGTAGTATTTTCTGGTCCGTAGGTCGCTGTCTGTCAGCATGCCTGCTATTTGCGCCTGGATGGCTAGGCCATTCCAGGCTAGAAGTGCTTCGATACCCAGGATCTGGGCAAGCAGATTAGACGAACTCTGACTTAGCATCTGAATGCCGATGGTGATTTCGAAAAATCCGATAAAAATGCCCTGGAGCAGAACCGCATCGATATTAAAGAGAGCCATCAAAGGAGAAAATAAATTTAGTAACAGGTTAAAAATGCCTGCTTCCTGAAAGATGCCCACTATTACTGAGAAAAAAGTAATAAAACCGCCGACGCTCAGCAATGTTAAAGTGGCATTGCGCACTGTTTCGCCCAGCAGCTGGCCAAAGTTCTTTGTTCTTAGATGTGATGATGTGGCAAACGCTCGTAGCGCCTCTAGCATAATATGATATTTCTGTGCCGCAAATGGCTGGGAGGAGGAAAATGCTTTGAGGATAAGGCCACAGATAAAGTTGGAAAGGTAGTGGATGCCTGCGATTATGGGACCAAGTGCCGGGTTTTGATACATAGCCATACTTATTGCTCCCAGCATAAATAAAGGGCTGGCATTGCTGGTGAAGGCAAGCAGCCGTTCCCCCTCATCTTTTGTGCATTGATTCTCCCTGCGCAGTTTATTGCAGAGAATAGCACAGAGTGGAAAGCCTGATAAATAGCTGACAGCGAGAATAAAACCACTGGAGCCGGGTAGATTGAAAAGAGGCCTCATCGCAGGATCCATAAGGGTACCAAGAAATGCTACAAATCCCAGATTCATCAGGAGCTCGGCAATAATAAAAAAGGGGAGCAGGCTGGGAACCACGATTTCCCACCAGGTTTGCAGTCCCCGCTGCGCTGCCTGGAAGGATGCTGCCGGATAACAGATTACTCCCAGGGCACAAAGAAGGCAGAGGGTTGTAAAAAAACCAGGTTTGATAATCTCTCTATGGCTATAGCTATTAAAGAAAAAGGTTCTCCGCTTCATAAAATGCTCCCTTGATAATCCCTTTATTATAGAAAAAAAGTTTCTCCCGGAAGGATTATACAAAACGAATGTAGAAAATATAACCTTATAAATAAAAATTAGGTTTTCTAGCTATCCTCTGAAATCACACCCTAATGGTTCCTTCCAGATAATATTGTTGGTTAAATAATGATTATGCTAGAAATGATAAAGATAATCACAAAAGGCCGATCATAACACCGGCCGGATAGTATAACTGTAGACGGGGATTTTTTATGTGGGGGCACCCGTTATCTTTATTGAGGTAGCGGTGGTAACTATAAAAAAGTATTATGGGAGGGAAAGTAAATGGCTGTTTTGGCACCGAAAAATCAAATAATGGAAGGTGTCTGGGCGAAGGCCCGCCAGGGCAAAAAGACAATTGTTTTGCCCGAGACAGAAGATGAACGAACACTGGTTGCTGCCGAGATGATTGAAAAGGCTGGTCTCGGCAAAATAATCCTTTTAGGGGACAAGGACAAGCTAAATCAAGGGGCGAAAGAAGCAGGAGCAAACATTGATAATCTTGTGATTATTGATCCCTTGAAGTCAGACAAGTTTGATGAATATGCACAGAAGTTTATGGAGCTCAGAAAAGGGAAGGTTGCCTCTATCGATGACGCCAGAAAGATTCTGGAGAATTTCCTTTATTTTGGAGCAATGATGGTTAAGCTTGATGATGCTGATGGTATGGTGGCAGGAGCTACTAACACCACAGCAGATGTTTTGAGGCCTGCTTTTCAGATCATAAAAACAGCTCCGGGGATTTCTCTTGTCTCGGCGTATTTTGCGATGATTGTACCAGATTGTCAATATCCTGATCTGGCTCCTGATGGTGAAAAAGGATTCTTCCTCTATGCAGACTCCGGTGGAAACCCTGACCCGACTGCAGACGAATTGGCAGATATTGCTATTACCACATGTGAAACCGCAAAAAATATTTTCGGTGTTGGAACTGCATATGCTGCTATGCTTTCTTATTCCACCAAGGGCAGTGCCAAGCATCCGCGTATTGATAAGGTAATTGAAGCGACAAAGATCGCTAACGAAAAGAGGCCGGATCTGGCTATTGACGGTGAATTACAGGGGGACTCTGCTCTTGTAGAGCGGGTTGGCAAGAAAAAGGCTCCTGGCAGTCCTGTGGCAGCAAAGGCTAACTGTCTTATCTTCCCAGACCTGGATAGTGGTAATATTAACTACAAACTTACACAGTACCTGGGTAAGGCTGAGGCTTACGGGCCGCTGCTCCAGGGTTTGGATAAGCCGATCAATGACCTTTCACGTGGCAGTTCGGCTGAAGATATTGTCAATGTGGCGGCTATTGTGGCTGTAAAGGCGATGGTGCCTTACGGTGTTAGGGATTAAGATAGGAGGGGAAACTAATGAAAATTCTCGTTTTAAACTGCGGGAGTTCTTCCGCTAAATACATGGTCTATGACTGGGACGCTAAAGACATCATGTGTAAGGGTATTGTTGAGCGGGTCACCATCGGGGGATCCTTCTGCGAACATGAAGCTACAGGGCGTGATAAGGTCAAAATAGAAAGGGATTGCCCCACCCACAGGGAAGCTGTGGAGTTGATTCTGGAACTCCTGGTTAGCCCGGAAAATGGGGTTTTAAAAGATGTTAAAGAGATCGATGCCGTTGGCCACAGAGTCGTTCATGGTGGAGAAAAGTTTGCTAAATCGGTAGTCATCGATGACGAAGTAATGAAAGCATTTAAAGAGCTCCAGGATCTGGCACCGTTGCACAACCCGGCAAACATCCTGGGAATTGAGGCAGCAGTGGAAATTTTACCTGATGTGCCCCATATGGCAGTGATGGATACCGCCTGGCATCAGACCATGGAGTCACCCCAGTATATGTATGCTCTGCCTTACGAATGGTATGAAAAGTATAAGGTTCGCCGTTATGGCTTTCACGGTACCTCGCTTCTCTATGTAGCCAAAAGAGCTGCTGTTCTTCTAGGTAAGGATCCCTTTGATGTTAATCTGGTCCTCCTCCACGTGGGAAATGGTGGTAGTGCCAATGCGGTGAAGAAAGGGATTTCCTATGACACCAGTATGGGTTTCACACCTCAGGAAGGATTAGTCATGGGTACCCGGGCCGGGGATTTTGATGCGGCTGTAGGCTTCTACATGGAGCAGAAGCTTGATGCTTCTCCCAAAGATATGGAAACCATCATCAATAAAAAGAGCGGTTTGCTGGGAATCACCGGCAAATACACGGATCGCCGTGATGTTCTCGAAGCTGCGGCTGCTGGGGATAAGAGATCAGAATTGGCCTTTGAAATGGAATCCTATAGGCTTAAGAAATATATTGGCTCCTATGCTGCGGCCTTGGGCGGTATTGATGCTGTTGTCTGGACCGCCGGTGTGGGTGAGATGGCACCTGATATCAGGGCCCGGGCAATGGAAGGTTTGGAATTCATGGGGATCAAGTTCGACCCTGAAAAGAACAAATTGGCCATGACCCGAAACTCAGATTCTGATATTTCTGCAGCAGACTCCAAGGTCAAAGTATTTGTGATACCTACAGATGAAGAGTTGGTATTCGTAGAGGATGTTGTTGCTCTATTAGATAAGAGTTATGACATTCACACTAACTTCAAATATTCCTTCCAGGATCCTGGTTATCGGAACACCATGCGGGACGAGGAATTTGCCAAGGAATTGAAAAAGAAACCGGAAAAGGCCAAGGCTCAAGCCAAAATTCCGGGTTAATTTTAGAAAGTAATACAAAGGGGAGGGCCAACAACCTTCCCCTTATTTATTGACATTGTTCCAGGTCATCGTTATAATTTGGAGTGTCACTAGGAGTGAACGCTGTGAAAATTGATGTAAGTGAACTGAGGAAAGTAAAGGGCCGTATTGAAAAATTCCTAGGCAATGAACCGGATTATTCTTCTGAAATTTATGGTCAACAAACCACATTCCGGAATATGACTGTTGCCGGTGAAGCCACCAACTCAGGTGAAGGAATTTATATTCATGGTAAGATCACAGGAGATGTTGATCTTATCTGTAGTCTGTGCGTAAAAAATTATTCTGTTCATTTCGATACTCCCTTTGTCGAAACCTTTTATCGTGAGGGGATGGACTATCCTGAAGATGAGGAGGAGCTGCTCCAGTTCTATCATGGCGAGGAAATTGATATTTCAGAGACTATCAGGGAGTCACTCCAGCTAGTGCTGCCCATGAAACCGGTTTGCAGCCCGGATTGTAAGGGGTTATGTGCCCACTGTGGCTGTGATCTCAATATCGAACAATGCAGCTGTAAGGAAGAGGGCATCGACCCACGGCTGGCGGTATTGGGTCAGCTCATTAAGGATCCGGACAAGAATTCTAAATAATAATGGAGGTTTAAAAAAATGGCTGTTCCCAAAAGAAAAACATCTAAATCCCGGAAAAATACGCGTAGGTCGTCAGTTAAGCTCAGTGGGCCTACAGTTGTGACCTGTCCACGTTGCCATGAGCCTAAAAGAGCCCATACTGTCTGTGGGGAATGCGGTTACTATGGAGACAAAGAAGTCATCAAAAAATCATAAAGCATCTGTTTGCTAAGACAAGTGGTATAATCATACCTTACTTGTCTTTTTTCTATAGGAGTGATGCAAATGAAGATTGCCGTTGATGCTATGGGTGGTGATTATGCTCCGCAAGAAATAGTTAAGGGTGCGGTTGATGCAGCGATCTGCGATGGTATTGAAGTTATCCTGGTTGGTTCTGAGCAAACAGTGAGAGAAGAATTAATGAAATACAGCTATCCCACTGAACTGATTTCTGTGGCTCATGCCAGCGAAATTATCGGTATGGACGAACACCCTGCTAGGTCAGTACGGCGGAAAAAAGATGCGTCATTAGTTGTAGCAGCCAGGTTGGTCAAAAATGGACAGGCTGCTGCTTTGGTGTCTGCGGGAAATACAGGTGCTCAGATGGCAGCATCCCTTTTTGAAATGAAGCGTCTTCCGGGCATAGAGCGTCCGGGCATCGCCACGGTTTTGCCTTCACCGGAGAGGATGCCCAGGGTGCTCATCGATTCCGGAGCCAATGCAGATACTAAAGTTCAGCAGTTGGTACAGTTCGCCTATTTGGGAAGTGTGTTTGCCGAAAGTGTATTAGATAGAGAAAACCCCCGGATATGTCTGCTTAATGTGGGTAGTGAATCCAGCAAAGGCAGTGAGATGATTGTTGAAGCATATAAAACTTTGGAAGCAGCAGAAGATATCAATTTTATCGGCAATATCGAAGGCAGTCAATTGCTGACAGCTGATGTGGATGTTATTGTTTGTGATGGCTTTGTGGGTAATATAACTTTAAAAGCCATCGAGGGTGTTGCCGCAGGTTTAATGACGATGCTCAAAGAAGAGATGACCAGAAATCCCCTGCGCTCCATAGGTGGCCTCTTGGTAAAGCCTGGCGTAAAGGAAATAATAAAAACGATGGATTATAGTGAGTATGGAGGCGCGCCTCTATTAGGTGTTAATGGGGTCAGCGTTATCTGCCATGGTACTTCTCGTGCACGAGCGATAGATAATGCTATACATTTTGCCTGCCGGGCAGTTCAAGGCGATTTATTGGGCAGAATGAGAGAGGGGCTCAGCAGTAGGGCTTAAGAAAGCCTAGGAAACATTGGAAAAGACTTGACAATTATGACGTACTGTATAAAATTATTTTTGTTGATATGATCATACTTACTTATAGAGAAGATTGCGAAAGGGGGTGCTTAAAGCATGACCGGTTTGAATGAACAGGATGTTTTTGAAAAAGTAAAGTCCATTGTTACTGAACAGCTGGGTGTGGAAGGAAAAGAAGTGACCAATGTCGCATCTTTCGAAGAGCTAAATGCCGATTCACTAGATGTTGTGGAACTGATCATGGCTTTCGAAGAGGAATTTGAACTGGAAATTTCCGATGAAGAGGCTGAAAAAATCCAAACTATCGGTGAAGTTGTAGACTATATCAAAAATCGACAATAAGTCTGGAGTGTCCCGGTCATAGCCTCGGCATATAAATTATCAGTTGTAGAATCCAGAGGAGGCAGAAGTAGTGGAACCCAAACTCGAGCAACTGGAACAGAAACTCAACATTCATTTTAAACAACCAGAATTGTTAGAAATGGCTCTGATTCATCCTTCTTATCTGTCAGAGCACCCGGAAGTAAAAGAGCATAATCAGAGGCTGGAATTTTTAGGTGATGCTGTCTTAGGTGCCGCAGTTGCCTATTACCTTTATGAAAAATATCCAGAATCTGCCGAAGGCGATCTTACTAAAGCGAGAGCGGCTGTTGTTTGTGAGTCATGTCTGGCCGCACTTGCTCATGAATTAAATCTTGGTGATTATATATGTTTGGGGCGGGGGGAGGCCTCCTCCGGAGGAAAGGAACGGGCATCTATTTTAGCAGATACCTTTGAAGCTGTGGCAGCGGCAATATTTTTAGATCAGGGATGGGAGAAGGCCCGTGGCTTTTTATGGCCTTTAATTGTAGAGCGGATAGAAAAAACTATGCTCGGTGTATCCAGTGATTTTAAGACATTGCTCCAGGAAATGGTCCAGCGTCAGGGAAATGAGTCTTTATCCTATCGACTTCTATCAGAGACAGGTCCTGATCATGATAAATATTTTACATCAGGTGTTTTTTTGGATGACAAAATGATTGGTTCCGGTGGTGGAAAATCCAAGAAGAACTCTGAGCAGGAAGCAGCCAAGGAAGCTGTGGAACTGTTAAAAAAACAGCCATAAGGAAAAATATCTACTGGTTAATCCCTCTTGGCAGGAATTATCTGTGTGGAGTCGAATATATCTATAAGACTCTACACTTCACTTTAACACTTCACGTCACTTTAACACTTCACGCCGAAAAAAAGGGGGAAAAATTGTGGAAGTACTCAGGGTAGCTGCTAAATCCAGTCCTAAATCAGTGGCAGGAGCACTTACGGGAATTTTGAAAGAAGAGGGGAATGTTGAATTACAAGCAGTGGGGGCAGGAGCTGTAAACCAGGCGGTCAAAGCAATTGCTATCGCACGCGGTTATATTGCTCCAAATGGGATCAATATTGTAATGATACCTGCTTTTGTGGAGATTATCATTGATGGTGAAGAACGGACAGCAATTAAATTCATTGTTGAACCTAGATAAGGCGTTGTTTTAGAAATTATGTATCTTAAGCGTTTAGAGATCCGAGGTTTTAAATCCTTTGCCGAACCGGTTACTATTGAATTTGAAAAAGGTATTACTGTTGTTGTCGGGCCTAATGGCTGCGGTAAAAGTAATTTAACAGATGCTGTTCATTGGGCGTTAGGAGAGCAGAGCGCCCGCTCCTTGAGGGGATATAGAATGGATGATGTGATTTTTTCTGGCACTTCCAAACGACGTCCTCACGGGATGGCTCAAGTTACATTGACCTTTGATAACAGCGAACAGGATTTATCTCTTCCCTATGAAGAAATAAGCATTACTAGACGTGTTTACAGATCAGGAGAAGGGGAATATTTTATCAATAAAAAACCGTGCCGCCTGCGTGATATTCAGGAGCTTTTTGCTCAATGTGGTATCAGCCGCGCGGCTTTTTCTATTACATCTCAGGGTAAGATTGATGAATTTATCTTAGTGCGGCCGCAAGAAAGGAGAGTCTTTGTCGAAGAGATTGCAGGTGTGAGCAGTTACCGCCAGCGCAAATCCACTGCCCTGAAAAGGCTGGAGGAAACAGAAGACTCTCTGGAGCGCTTAGATGATTTACTGGTTGAGATGGAAAAAAGGCGCCTCCCTTTAAAAAAGCAGGCTGAAGTTACGGAAAAGTATAAAAGGTTTGCTAAAGAGCATCAGGAAGCGGAGTCACGCTTTCTGGAAAGTCAGCTAGCAAGTGCCAAAAATAAGGAAGTGAAGCTGCTCAGTGATTCTCAGCAGCTGGAATCTTCTTTAGAACAGTATCAGAATACTGTCACTGTGTTGGAACAACAGCTTTTGGAATTGGGGCAAGGCTTGTCTGCCAGATTAAAAACCATTGAGCAGAAGGAACGGGATTTAGTCCGGATACAGCGGGAGTTGCAAGAAGGTGATTCTGCTTTGGGCCGACTGGAGGAGAAAGCTAGCTCCTACGATTATAGAGAAGAGGATCTGCAGGCCCGACTTGCTGTTGTCCAGCAGAGAAAGGCGGAAACTGAGCAGGAATTAACAGATGTTATAACTGCCTGCCAAAAATTGATGGATGATCAATCCCAGGCAAATAGGGATCTGGATAGGCTTATGGTTGAGAAAAGGGACTGGGAGGAACAAAAGCAGGAGACCAATAGAACCTGGGAGACTGTGGACAAGGGGATTTTTTCAGTGCTCCATAAAAAAACTGCTGTGGTCAGTGATCTTCAAGTACTAAAGAATAAAAAAGAGGTGCTGGTGCGCCAGCAGGAGTCCCTGATCCAAAAACTCAATAAAGGAAAGTTTCGTTACGAGGAACTGGAAACAAAACTGCAGAGGTATCAGGAATTATCTAAAGAACATTCTTTATCGTTACAGGTCTTGAAAGATGAACTGGAGCAAAAAGATAGTTCTGTAAAGGTTCTAGTAGCAGAAAAAGAGAAGAATGCTTCTGACATACAGTCTCTTACTCAGAAGGTCGATAGGCTTCAGGTGCGTTTGCAGGTTCTTAAAGATGCAGAGGATAGGCAGGAGGGTTACCAATACGGTGTCAAAAGTGTTCTCAATGAACTGGCTAAGGGTGTCAGGTTTGACGGGGATACACTTTTTCTTGTAGAAGAATTGTTAGACATTCCCTCTCCCTATGAAACCGCACTGGATACGGCACTTGGTTCTGCTGCTTATCACTTTATCTGTAAAACACCTAAAGCTGCCCAGGAAGCTATCGCTCTCTTAAAGAAGAAAAATGCGGGAAGGGCCAGTTTTTTCCCATTAAAGGCTTTGGAGCATTGGAAGTCACAGGGAAGAGATAATGCCGTTAAGGCCGAAGGGATAGTCGGAAGGCTTTCCGATCTGGTTATCTGTGAAAAGCAGTATGAAAAGTTAGCAGAGTACCTGTTAGGAAGAACATATCTTGCTGATAATCTCTCCAGTGCCAGCGTCTTCGCAGAAAAGAATAATTATCGCTTCCGTGTTGTTGCTGTTGATGGAGAGCTGATTCAGCAGGGAGGCTTGTTTACGGGGGGCAGCAGACGTTCTCGTCATCCATCCACACGCAGGCGCAAGAAGGAATTAAAAGAAATGGAGATAAAGATTGATCGGGAGCGTCAGAAACTTGTCGGCTGCCAGCAGCAAGAGCAAAAATTAAACGCGGAGCTTGCCCAAGCACAAAAAAGCGTCGATGAGTTACGGGAAAGGATCAAACAGATAGAAAATATTATCAAGGAAGAGGACCATAGGTCAAAGGTCTGGAAACAGGAATTAAAACAGTTGGTTGAGTCCAATGAGAACTATCGATTGGAAGAAAAAGAGCTGCTCTACCAGCAGCGGGATTATGACCAACAGATAGGTACCCAAGAGCAGGAGCTAAAACTGATCACTATTGAAGAAGGAGAAGTCGAAG
>DIQC01000103.1:0-25939 GCA_002426495.1 Thermacetogenium sp. UBA5472 | reverse complement strand
TAATGTCCAGGATATCTGATGCTCAGGTTTCATATAGCACAATATCCCAGGACAAAAAACATGAGGAACAGAAGCGTCAACAACTCCAGCAGCTGATGGAGCTACGCAGTCAGGAGTTATTGAAAATGGAGAATGATTTGGCTGCATTGAGAGCGGAAAAGGAGAGCAATCAGCAGCAGGAAAGGCTTCTGTGCGAAAATATGGATGAAAAGAGTGTGCTGAAAGAGGAGCTTGCCGAAACTATTGCCGCTGTTAAAAACAAGGTGGCAGCCAGGGAAAGATATACAGCTGTCAAAGAAAAGAGATGCCTGAAGCTGAAAGGGACAGTAACGGGCATAGAGCAGCGGCTGCAGAGTAATTGCATAAAGTTACAGCACATCAAGGAATTAAATGAACAGATCTATAATCAAGCTGAACAACAAAACATAGAACTCAAGCTAATTGATGATAGTAAAATGCTTAAACGCAGCCCGGAGTTGGCTCTCAAGGATAGGATCTCCGCATTGAAGCAGGGGATGGATGCGTTGGGTGAGATTAACTTTGCGGCACCCGGAGAGTATCTAGAACTCCAGGATCAAATCGCTGATTTGGATCAGCAGGTTAAAGATTTACAGGATGGTAAACGCTCCCTGACCAAGATGATCGGCGAGTTGGACAGGATTGCGGCAGCCAAGTTTCAAAAGGCCTTCCAGCAGGTACGGACAGACTTTCAGGAGATCTTTTCTCAGCTCAGTGATGGTGGCCAGGCGGATCTGTTGCTCACCGATGAGGATAATCTTCTGGAAACAGGTATCGATATCTGTGTTATTCCTCGCGGGAAAAAGCCACGCCATCTTTCTCTGCTATCAGGGGGAGAAAAGTCTTTGACAGGAATTTCCTTTCTCTTTGCCCTGCTGCAGTCCAATCCGAGCCCTTTTTATTTGTTGGATGAGATCGAGGCGTTTCTCGATGAGGCTAATTTAGCTCGGTTTGCCAACTTTGTGCGCAACTGGAGTATTGGCTATCAGTTGATTTTAATATCACACCGCAACCAGACGATGGAGATTGCAGATCATCTTTATGGCATCACCATGGAGGAGCCCGGAGTCTCCAAATTGGTTTCTGTAGAACTGGGACAATACGACCCGGAAGTTCAAGAGCAGCACTGCATTTCATAAGACTGAAATCCCGCTCTCATATTATGATAAAATAGGGCATGAATATTTAACCATTATTTTCAAAGGAATGTGATGAAATGGCTGGTTTATTTTCTAAGTTAAAGGAAAAGCTGACCAAAACAGACCAGAAGCAGCAGAAGTCTAAGCTCAAGGAGACGCTGACCAAGACACGTGAGAGCTTTGTTTCCAAAGTGAAACAATTGGTTACAGTTCATAAGAAGATTGATGAAGAGCTGTATGAGGAACTGGAAGATATCTTGCTGCAAGCAGATGTGGGTGTTGCCGCTACCTGTCGCTTGATGGATGAGATACGGCAGGATGTTAAAAAGCGCAAAATCAGTGATGCGGCTGATTTACGTAATTTGCTCCAAGGAAAGATGAAAGAGTTGTTGGGCGAAGATGTCTCACTGCAGACAGACTTTCCTCCTCCGACGGTTATCCTTGTTGTCGGTGTCAATGGCGTTGGAAAAACAACGACTATAGGTAAGTTGGCCTATCGGATGCGTCAGGAAGGGAAAAGTGTGCTGATGGTTGCTGCAGATACCTATCGTGCCGCTGCTATTGAGCAGTTAGAGATTTGGAGTGAGAGAGCGGATACCGAAATCATTAAACATATGCCAGGTTCTGACCCGGCTGCTGTGGTTTTTGACGCTATCCAGGCAGCAAAAAAGCGGGATATTGATGTGGTGATCATTGATACTGCAGGACGTCTGCATACAAAAGTGAATCTGATGGAAGAACTAAAAAAGGTGCGCAGAGTGATTACCAGGGAACTTCCTGATGCTCCTCACGAGGTGCTGCTGGTCATCGATGCTGCCACAGGTCAGAATGCTATGCGGCAGGCTGAATTGTTCAAAGAGGCCACAGATATAACCGGAATTGCCTTGACAAAACTGGATGGCACAGCAAAGGGCGGGATCGTTTTTGCCATTTCAGAAGAGTTGGGGATCCCTGTCAAACTAGTTGGTACGGGTGAGGGTATAGATGATCTCGATGATTTTGACAGTGATGAGTTTGTAAGTGCCCTCTTTGCTGATGATGAAGAAGATGAATATGATGAATATGGCGAAGAGGACGAAGGGGAAGGTGATGACGAATGAAGGTAGGCATCATCGGGGGGACCGGTTTTTATAATCCTGGTCTTTTAGAGAGAGAAAAAGAGATACAAGTGGAGACACCTTTTGGGGATGCGGTACTCAAGACAGGATTTTATCATGACCAGGATGTTCTCTTTTTGACTCGGCATGGGGAGCAGCATTCTGTACCCCCACACCTGGTGAATTACCGCGCCAACATTTGGGCACTGCGGGAAGCGGGTGCAGGTGTTGTTTTAGCTACGGCTGCAGTGGGATCTCTGAACCTGGATATGGGGCCGGGGAAGATTGTTCTAGTCGACCAGTTTTTGGACTTTACGAAATTCAGGCCGACAACCTTTTTTGCGGGGGGAGAAGAAGGGGTTCTCCATGTTGATGTCACAAATCCCTATTGCCCCGATCTGTGTCAGCATTTGAAAAAGGTTGCTGAGGGACTGGGGATCGATGTGCACAGCAAAGGGACCTATGTCTGCACCGAGGGGCCTCGCTATGAAACAGCCGCTGAGATACGTATGTATCAACAGCTAGGGGGAGATGTGGTAGGAATGACAAGCGTTCCCGAGTGTGTCCTGGCTAGAGAGGCAGGGCTCTGTTATGCCACACTGGCCGTGGTAACCAATTATGCCGCTGGGATATCTCAACACCCCCTTTCCCACAAAGAGGTTGTAGAGGTCATGACCAGGTCACAGGCAGAGCTACGGCGTCTGATATTCGCAGCTATAGAATCGATCCCTCAGGAACGAAGCTGTGCCTGTGCCGGGGCGGCTGCAGAGCATGGTTCCCTAGGCGAGAAAAAAGATGATCTAATTACTGAATAAGGAGCCTGTCTTTTATGGCAGACGAAAGCCCTCCTCAGAAACCAACTTACACATCGCCATCTATAAGGAGCGTCTAGATGTTCAAGGCATCGTACATACCCACAGCTTGTATGCCTCGGTTTTGGCCGTTATCAGAAAGTCACTATCCCCTATTTTAGAAGAGATGGCCCAGCTTATAGGGGGAGATGTCAGGGTAGCTCCCTATGCACCGGCAGGGACCCTTGAATTGGCTGAAGTTGCAGTAAAAACGCTGGGGAGCAGCGCCGCCGTTTTTTTGGCGAATCATGGGGTATTAGGTGTGGGACGAACTCTAAAAAGAAGCTTATTTAGTCTGTCAGATCGTGGAGAAAGGTGCTCAAGTCTATTGTTTATCACAGTTGATGGGGACTCCCTGTTTGTTGACTGATCAGGATGTATTATCTTTACGCAAAAATTATTTGGAGAGCTACGGCCAGAAAGGGTGATCGATGTGCGACTCCTGATTAAAGATTGTTATATGCTGTCAGGTGATGGCGATACAGATGCCATCAAGGGTGACCTGGCCATAGAGGGTAACCGTATTCTAAAAGTGGGTGCAGATGGGGATCTGCCTCCCGATTGGAAACCGGAGCGTGTCATTGACGGGAAGGACTATCTCTGTCTCCCCGGGCTGATCAATTGCCATACCCATGCTGCCATGACACTGCTACGGAGCTATGCTGATGACCTGCCTTTGAAGGCTTGGCTGGAGGATGAGATTTGGCCGATCGAGGATCGTTTAACCCCTGAAGATGTTTATTGGGGGACGATGCTGGCCATTTTGGAGATGATTGAATCAGGGACCACAACATTTAGTGATATGTATTTCTTTGTGGATCAAACAGCAGAGGCAGTTGAGAAAAGCGGTATACGAGCCTGTCTTGCCCGGGGTCTTGTAGGGACAGGCCCTCAAGGGGAATCAGGCCTTCTGGATAGCAAGGAGTTATTAGAAAGATGGCAGGGAGCGGCAGATGGAAGGGTATCGATCTGGCTTGGACCCCATGCCCCTTACACCTGCCCTCCAGACTACCTGGAAAAGGTGCTGAAACTGGCTCAGGATTACAAGGCTGGCATACATATTCATGTGGCAGAAACTGCAGCTGAAGTGCAGCAAATTGAAGATCTATACGGAAAAACACCTGTGAGATATCTGAAAGATTGTGGTGTTTTTCAATTTCCTACACTTGCTGCCCATTGTGTTCACCTTACCGAAGATGATATAGATGTCTTGGCTGAGAATGGTGTGGGGGTTGCCCATAATCCGGAGAGTAACATGAAATTGGCCAGCGGTATTGCCCCTATTCCTCAACTGCTGTCTGCCGGAATCACAGTCGGGGTAGGGACAGATGGCGCCTCAAGCAACAACAACCTGGATATGCTGGAAGAGATGCGCTCAGCTGCCTTTTTACACAAGGTTGATCAGATGGATCCCCTGGCGCTTCCTGCTTCCCAGGCACTTTCTATGGCAACCAGCGGCGGAGCTAAAGCTTTAGGGCTGCAGGATGTGGGTCTGCTTAAACCGGGTTATAAGGCAGATATAATTTTAGTGAATTTGCATCAGGCACACTTCTACCCCCGCAACAACCTTGTTGCACATCTGGTCTATGCGGCACGGGGGAGTGATGTGGACACAGTGATCATCGATGGGCAAATCGTTATGGAGGAAAGAAAGGTTTTAACCATTGATAAAGAGCAAGTGTTCCAAGAAGTAGAGGAGCGCGCCCAAAGATTAAATCGTTAGTTGTTGGTAAAAAGATTTCAACTGCCAGCGAATAAATATGTTGACACTACGTTTTCTTTACCGTAAAATAGGTGTCAAGGTTATTGCCTTGACAGGTGGGATATCAATTGAAATTACACAAATTTGAACGCATGGCCCTACTGTCGGATTTCTACAGTGAGTTGCTAACAGATAGGCAACAGGAAGTGATCAAGTATTATTATGAGCAGGATCTGTCCTTAGGAGAAATTGCAGAGAATCTTCAGATTACCAGACAGGGGGTTCATGATATTCTCAAAAGAGCTGAAAAGGCTTTGGAGAATTATGAAGTTAAGCTTGGACTCTTGGCAGGATATCTGAAGGATAAGCAATCTCTGGACTCTCAGGAAGGGAGGTAGGGTTATTTGTTCGAAGGACTGGCAGAAAAGCTACAGGGAACATTTAAAAAGCTGCGTGGCAAAGGAAAGCTGACTGAAAAGGATATCAACGATGCATTGCGGGAGGTAAGATTTGCCCTTCTTGAAGCCGATGTAAGCCTTCCGGTTGTGAAGGAATTTATCAATAGTATCCGGGAGCGTAGCATGGGCGCAGAGGTTCTCGAAAGCATCACTCCTGCTCAACAGGTGATCAAGATTGTCAATGAGGAACTCACAGCACTCATGGGAGATAAGAGAAGCGATGTGGTGTTTAACAGCTCCGGTGTTACAGTTTTTCTAATCGTTGGTCTGCAAGGTGGTGGGAAAACTACAACTGCTGGAAAACTGGCTCTGCACTATAAGAAACAGGGCAAGCATCCTCTGTTAGTGGCTGCAGATATTTACCGTCCTGCAGCTGTTCAGCAGCTTGAGGTTTTGGCTAAACAGATCGATGTGCCCTTCTTTGCTCTAGAAGGGGAAACACCGGTCACTATCGCCACAGAGGCTGTAGAGCACTCTCTCAGTCATGGCCAAGATCTGGTGATCATCGATACCGCCGGTAGATTGCATGTTGATGAGGAATTGATGGAAGAATTACAGGAGATGAAGGATGCTGTTGCTCCTCAAGAGATTTTTCTGATTGTCGATTCCATGATCGGGCAGGATGCTGTCAACATCGCGAAAACATTTCATGAGGAACTAGGCCTGACCGGGGTGATCCTGACTAAGCTTGATGGCGATACTCGCGGAGGTGCGGCACTGTCGGTGAGAAAGGTGACAGGCTGCCCTATTAAGTTTGTCGGCTCCGGAGAGAAGCTTGATGCCCTGGATCCCTTTTACCCAGATCGGATGTCTGCCCGTATACTAGGCATGGGTGATGTATTAAGCCTGATTGAAAAAGCGCAGGCAAACGTTGACCAGGAAAAAGCTAAAGAACTGGAAAGAAAACTGCGTACACAGGAATTCACTCTGGATGATTTTTTAGATCAGATCAAACAGGTGCGTTCTATGGGACCTCTAGAAGAGTTATTGGGCATGATCCCAGGCCTTGGAGGAGCTAAGCAACTGCGCAAAATACAAGATGAAGTCGATGAGAAGGATTTTGTATATCTGGAAGCTATTATTAATTCCATGACCCTTGAGGAACGCAACAATCCGAATATCATTAAGAGCAGCAGAAGGAAGCGTATTGCTCTGGGGAGTGGAAGGAGTGTCCAGGATGTGAACAAATTATTAAAGTCATTTGAACAGAGTCGCAAATTATTCAAGCAGTTGAGTGAAATGGGAACTGGCAAAGGTTCCCGCAAATTAAAATCTATGAAATTTCCGTTTATGTAAAAGGAGGCTGAAAAATTGGCTACAAAGATTCGTTTGAAAAGAATCGGAGCCAAAAAGAACCCGGCATATCGTGTCGTGGTTGCAGATTCTCGTGCACCACGGGATGGGCGTTTTATCGAGGAAATCGGTTACTATCAGCCGGTTGCTGATCCCACGGTTTTCAAGATCGATGAGGAAAAAGCGCTCTATTGGCTAGCGCAGGGTGCCCAGGCTACTGATACGGTACGTGCTCTGCTGAAAAAAGCAGGCATTTGGGAGAAACGCAATAATAGAGACGAGACAGAAAAAGCAGTATCTGAGTGAGGTGCTGATAGTGAAGAAATTGATCAAAGTTCTGGCCACCTCTCTGGTAGATAATCCGGATGAGGTTGAAGTTAGAGAGATTGAGGGAGAAAGGGCTCTGATCGTAGAGCTTTCAGTTGCTAGTGATGATATGGGGAAAGTGATTGGCAAACAGGGTAAAATTGCCAGAGCCATTCGTGCCCTGGCCAAAGCAAAGGGAAATAAAGTTGGTAAAAATGTTGTTGTGGAGATTGTTTCATAAAGTATTTATCAAATCCCAGGGGAATTAATGATGGATGAATACATAACTGTAGGCAAAGTTGCCGCTCCTTTTGGTGTACAGGGAAAAGTAAGGTTGATTCCACTGACTGATTATCCGGAGCGCTTTAAAGAGGACGGCCACTACTATCTTGCTAAGCAAAACTTGTTCATGGAAGTGGAAATTCAGGGGGTTAAGATCCGAGATGGGGAAATCATTATTAAACTCCAAGGGATCGACACCCCGGAGGCAGCCCACATATACAGGAATGCCCTGCTTCAGGTTCCACGCAGGGATGTAATGAAGCTCCCTAATGGTCATTATTATCATTTTCAAATTGTAGGTCTCCTGGCGGTGACAGAGGAGGGCGCAATTCTGGGTAGGGTAATAGAGATCATAGAAACTGGAAGCAATGATGTTTACCTGGTCAGAGATGAGCAGGGGAGGGAGATCTTGCTGCCTGCTCTTAAAGAAGTGATCAGGGAAATCGATTTGGAAAAGGGTACGATGTTGGTTCGTCCCTTACCAGGTCTATTGGAGGAATGAGCGAAGTGTTGATCAGGGTTTTAACCATATTTCCGGAGATGTTTGCTGGACCGCTGGAGCACAGCATTATCAAAAGGGCGCGGGAGCAGGGACTGTTGGATGTTGAACTGATCGACATCAGGGACTATTCCGCAGATAAACACCACAAGGTGGATGATTATCCCTTTGGAGGCGGTGCAGGCATGGTTATGAAACCGGAGGCCTTTTTCAGTTGTTTTGAGGCCATGAACATTGAACCTGGAAAGAGAGTTATCCTCTTGACACCTGAAGGCGAAACCTTTACGCAGAAAAAAGCCCGGGAACTTTCGGAAGAGATTCAATTCACTTTGATCTGCGGGCATTATGAAGGAATAGATGAACGGGTTAAATCTCTGGTCACAGATAATATTTCTTTGGGTGACTTTATTTTAACAGGTGGAGAAATCGCCTCAATGGCGATCATTGATTGTGTGGCGCGTTTGATCCCCGGGGTTTTAGGTGATCCATCCTCTCTCCAAGAAGAATCTTTTAATGATGGCCTCTTGGAGTACCCTCAGTATACCAGGCCGCGCAGTTTTAAGGGGCAGGATGTACCGGATGTGCTGTTATCTGGAAACCATCAGGAAATAAAACGCTGGAGGCGTGCCCAGGCAGTGGCCAGGACACTATTCAATCGGCCGGACATACTGGCAGATGCCCCCTGGGGGGAAGAGGACAGGGAAACTGTAGACAGTATCTTGACTGTCACTTCTTGAAGATTGTTGTTTACCATTTCCTATGCTATAATGACGGCGGCACAGCATAAGATTTTGAAGTTGTGAGGAGGCTATTCTTGTGAACATTATAAAAATGGTTGAGCAAGGCTATCTTAAAAAGGATATTCCAAACTTTCGCTCCGGAGACACGGTGCGAGTTCATGTAAAAGTTGTTGAAGGGGGACGGGAAAGAACCCAGCTCTTTGAAGGAACTGTGATTCGCAGAAGGGGCAGTGGGTTAAACGAAACCTTTACCGTCAGGCGTGTTACACATGGAGTCGGTGTGGAAAGGACTTTTCCTGTCCATTCGCCACGCCTCGCTAAAATTGAGGTTATGAGAAAAGGAAGGGTTCGGCGTGCCCGGCTGTATTATCTTCGCCAGAGAGTGGGGAAGGCGGCTCGCATTCGTGAGCGGAAGTAGGTAATTTTCATGTCTCAGGAGACGCAAAGAGCAAAGGAAAGCATATGGAAAGATATTTTAGAAGCTGTAATATTGGCGATTATCCTAGCAGCAGTGATTCGTATATGGCTTTTTGAGCCTTTCTATATTCCTTCACCTTCAATGGAAACTACTTTAATGACGAATGATCGGATTATCGTTAATAAGTTTATCTATAAAATTAACGAACCCGAGCGCGGAGATATCATTGTTTTTCAATATCCATTGGATCCGGAGCGGGATTTTGTCAAACGGGTGATCGCTTTAGAGGGAGAAACCATTGAAGTGCGCGATAATTACGTATATATCAATGGTAAGCGGCTGGAGGAACCCTACATACAAGACACTATGGTTTCCAATTTTGGGCCGGTTCGTGTTCCTAAGGATCATTTATTTGTCATGGGAGACAACCGGAACAACAGTGATGACAGCAGGGTATGGGGGGCATTGCATACTAAATATTTAGTAGGCAAGACAGTTTTTAAATACTGGCCTCTTAATCGCATTGGGGGCATTGATTGAGTGAATGGGCTCAATAAGTTAAATAATCTTTCCAAGCTTCTTAAAATTGTAGATGTTATCTTTGAGATTGCGGATGCACGCTGTCCGCTAACATCGCGCAGCAAACAGGTTACAAATTTGATTAAAGATAAAAGATCTATTTTAGTTTTGAATAAATCGGATCTGGCGGACCCTCGGGTCACTGCAGATTGGGTTAAATTTTTTGCGGACCGGGATGAACAGGCGCTACCTGTCGATGCAGTTCATGGTGAAGGCATGAAAGGGGTGCGCAGTGTTCTTAACCGAGAGGCTAAAAGATTAAATCAGGTATTGAGGGAGAAAGGGCGCCGGAAAAGGCCTTTGCGTGTGGCAGTACTTGGCATACCGAACACGGGAAAATCATCATTTCTGAACCGTATTTTAGGAAAACGCTCTGTGATCAGGGGTAATCGGCCTGGTGTAACCAGAGGGCCCCAGTGGGTGCATGTTCATGATACAATATCTGTTCTGGATACCCCGGGGCTCTTATCACCATACCTGAAAGGCGAAAATGTTTTTTTTATACTGGCATTGGTTCGGGCCATAGATCCGGAGCGTTTGGAGCAGGTAAATTTAGGCGAGCAGTTGCTCAACTTTTTGAGCTCACATTACGCTGATGCCCTTCTTAAGCTAGGGGTTACAGATGCAGCTCCCACATTGGAGAGCGTAGCTGGAATAAAGGGTTTCCTGACTACAGATGGTGAATTCGACCTACAGCGGGCGGCAGTATATCTGCTAAATTCTTATAGCAAAGGTAATTTAGGGCGTATCTCCCTGGAAACACCGAGTAATTTTGAATAGTTAATAGTTTACAAATGTCTTAGTCGGCGTTAGACTCCCGCTTAGACAAAGTAGACACAGGGGGACGGTTTAGCTTGTGTCAACTGCAAAAAAGCGGGGGGCCTACGCTAGGTTAGTCTATTATTTAGAGTAGAAGCTTTGCTTCGTACTGTAAGTAAAGTAGTACCATCAGTTAAAGAAAACCAAAAAAGATAATCAAGCAATTACTCGCTCTTAACTGAAAATAAGAGCGTTTTTTCTATTGAAGAAGGGATCTCTTACTCATGTAAGGAATTTATATATTTGATATATTATGTAGTAAGAAGAGGCTTATCTGTGACAGATTTAGATCATTTGTGCCAACTGCATACTTATGAACGTAAGTTATGGGGACAGGACATTGACTTGATAGCAGGAATTGATGAGGCTGGGCGAGGTCCCCTTGCTGGACCGGTGGTTGCTGCTGCGGTGGTATTGAAGGATGAACTGTTTCTTCCCAAATTGAATGACAGCAAGTGTGTGCCTGAGCCTCTGCGAGTTAGGTTAGCAGGTGAAATTAAGGCCAAAGCCGCCGGGTGGGGGATCGGCATTGCATCTGTCGGTTATATTGAGCGTTATAATATCCTGCAGGCTACATTTTACGCCATGCGTCAGGCAGTACAAAGGGTCGGGCTGCAGCCGAATTATGTGCTAGTAGATGGTTCCCAAGAAGTGCCAGGTATGGCTGTTCCACAAAAAGCGATCATTAAAGGTGACCAAAAGAGTGCTGCCATCGCTGCTGCTTCTATTCTTGCCAAAACTACCAGGGATGCCATTATGAGGTATTATAACCTGCTCTATCCCAAGTATGATTTTGCCAGGAATAAAGGGTATCCCACACCAGGTCATTTGCAAGCGTTGCAAAGGTATGGCCCCTGTTTTCTACACCGGAAAACCTTCCGCAGGGTGGAGGAGTTCTATCATAAGTGAATCAGTATGGCTGTTAGTTTATGGAGATATCAACTGTGATTTATAGAATCAAATGACGAGGAGAAAAAATGAGTTCTGCTCACAATCTTGGTATAATAGGTGAAGAGGTGGCTCTTTCTTTTTTATCCGGCTTGGGATATCATCTGCTGGAAAAGAATTATCGCTCTCGTTTTGGCGAAATAGATCTGATTATGCAGGATGGCAGAGTTTTAGTATTTATTGAAGTCAAAGCAAGGCGCAGTACCCTTTATGGGGTGCCCCAGGAAGCTGTGGGTGCAGTCAAACAGGCTAAAATAAGGAGAGTGGCAGAGCAATACTTACAGTATAAAGGCAAAGAAGACTGTCAGCTGCGTTTTGATGTGGTTGCTGTTAGATTCCATAAAACGGGTAACTGTACAATAGATCACTTTAAAAGTGCATTCTAGTATCGGGGGAGGAGCTATGCTAAATACTACTATTGTCAAAAAGATCGGAGAAATCGTAGGCAATGAAAATGTATTAAAAACCAAAGAAGAACTGCTTTGTTACGGATATGACAGTACTCCCGAAGCCTTTCTTCCTGATCTCATTGCACGTCCCCATACCACTTCGCAAGTACAGGAAATAGTCAAACTTGCTAATGAGCACCGCTTTCCGATAGTGCCCCGGGGGGCAGCAACTGGTTTAAGTGGTGGTTCTCTGCCGGTTAAGGGTGGAGTTGTTGTGGATTTAACCGGGATGAACAAAATCTTAGAGATCGATGAAGATAATCTGGTCGCTGTTGTGGAACCGGGAGTGATCACTTATCAAGTTCAACAAGCGGTAGAGGAGAAAGGCCTTTTTTATCCAATCGATCCCGGCAGTCTGAAAACCTCTACAATAGGTGGAAATGTTGCTGAGTGTGCCGGAGGTCCTCGGGCCTTTAAATATGGAGTGACCCGGGATTATGTGCTGGGACTGGAGGTTGTTACTCCTGAGGGAGAGGTTCTCACCACAGGAGGAAAAACTATCAAATCAGTAACCGGCTATGATTTAATACGCCTTTATACCGGATCAGAGGGAACTTTAGGGATCATCACCAAAATCTATTTACGTCTGATTCCCAAGCCTGAGGCGAAAAAAACACTGATGGTGATTTACGATAAATTGGATGATGCCGCTCAAAGTGTAAGTCAGATCATCAAGCGGGGGATTACACCTGCAACCTTGGAGCTTATGGATGACCAGACCATCAAGTGTGTGGAAAACTACAAGCAGATGGGGTTACCCCTGGATGCAGAAGCCATATTAATTATTGAAGTCGATGGCCCGCGCCTTCTCCTGGACAGCCAGGCTAAAGAAGTGGCGGAAGTCTGTCACAAATGTGGTGCCCGAGAGGTAAAAATAGCAGAAACAGAAGCAGAACGAGATAGCATCTGGGCTGCTCGCAGGGCTGTATCAGCAGCGGTTGTTCAGATTAAGCCAACTAAAATAAGTGAGGATATATCTGTTCCCAGAATGGCTATTCCGGAGACAATCAGACGGTTGAAGAAAATTGCCTCCAAATATAACTTGAACCTTGTTATCTTCGGCCATGCCGGAGATGGAAACCTGCACCCCAATATTCTCTGTGATAAAACAGATGCCGAGGAAATGGAACGGGTAGACAAGGCCATTGGGGAACTGTTTGCAACGGCTATTGAACTAGGGGGAACCCTTTCAGGGGAACATGGCATTGGAACAATGAAAGCGCCTTACTTGAAATTGGAGACCGGTGAGACAGGATTTGCTGTCATGAAAAAAATCAAAGAAGCACTGGATCCCAACAACATACTGAACCCGGGCAAAATATTCGGGAGTGGCAGTGATGAATAAAGATAAAATGCATGAATATCTCGACCGCTGCAGTAAATGTGGGGGATGCCAGGCTGCCTGCCCTCTTTATTCGGAAACTCAAATGGAACCCCTGGTGGCACGGGGTAAACTTTGTCTGATGCAAAATTACCTGAAAGGGGATCTGGAGTTATCCCCCAAGATGCTGGAACTGATGAGTTTTTGCCTTTTATGCAAATCTTGTACTGAGCAGTGTCCCAACAGTATACCGGTGGATAAGTTGGTTCTCTCTATGCGTCAGGAGATTGCGGAGCAAAAAGGTATATCATTTGTCAAAAAGAATGCATTTCAGCACCTATTACAAAACAATGGCAGATTGACTATGGCAGCCAAATTGGCCTATCTGTACCAGCACAGTGGCCTGCAGTGGCTCGTCCGCAAAACAAACATATTAGGTCTGCTCGGCGGTGATCTCAGCAGCAAAGAGAAAATGCTGCCCAGTATGGCTAAGACTCCCTTTCGAACACAGGTGCCGGAAAGATTGACAACTAGTAATTCCCGGCTGCGAGTAGGCTATTTTACCGGATGTTTGACTAATTATATTTTTGAGGAAACTGGCCATGCAGTTCTCCAAGTGCTGAAGAATCATCATGTGGAAGTGGTGATTCCTGAACAGTGGTGTTGTGGTGTTCCTGCTCTTGCTAGTGGGGATGAGCAGACAGCGGTTCAGCTTGCACAAAGGAATATTGAGGCTTTTCAGAAGGCAGGGGTAGATGTCATTATCACTGACTGTGCATCCTGTGGGAGTATGCTCCTTGAATACGACGATCTGGTAGGAAGCAAAGCTGCAAAAGCCTTCGCTGATAAGTCTATGGATTTCAGTCAATTGCTAGCTGATGTCATCGATTTTAACCCCGGTGACAAAGAAGTCAGAATGAGCGTGACCTTTCATGATCCCTGTCACCTCAAGCGTGGTCAGGGGGTTAGTGATGCGCCGAGGAAATTGATCAGGTCTCTTCCCGGGGTTGCTTTCCGAGAAATGAAAGACTCTGACCGGTGCTGTGGAGCTGCGGGGTCATTTAATATTACACACTATGATCTTGCCAAAAAGGTAGGGCATACAAAGGCCAGGAATATTATAGATTCTGGTGCTCAAGCAGTCATCACAGAATGCCCATCATGTATCATGCAAATGCGGCATATGCTTGAGCGAGAAGGAGCACCTATCCAGGTACTGCATCTTGCTGAATTGATCAGTAAAACATATTAATTTTGGAAGGGGGTGAAGGACATTGTATTCTGAAACTTATCGCCAGGCGAAAGATGAATTTGCCGCGTCTTCCCCGGAAAGGATGGCCATGTTAAGCGGGGCTGAGTATGATCCGGTAAAAAAAGAGATTAAAGTTGTTTATCTGAATAGGATCTATTCGTTCTCCCATCAGGATGGTAGAATCACTTGTCCTCATGATCCGGTAGATATGCCCCTTGAGGAACAGTCTTTGATTCTGCAGTATTTGGTTCAAGCAACAGGTGTTCCTTTATCTAAGCGATGGATATCTTATGCAGAACTGCCGAACGGAATGCTGCATGATCGTCCCTTCAGAGTGGAGGCTTTTGAACCACTAGCTAGGGCTTTTGGCGGCCAGATGGGAAGTCTGCTGCGGGTTGCGCGCGAGCTAGGCGGCCAGGAAATAGGGATGGGTGATACAGGAGTAGTGATCCCTGTCTTACCAAGGATACCTGTTGCAGTGATTTTTTGGGTTGCCGATGAGGAGTTTCCTGCCAGAGCAAATATGATTTTTGATGCTTCCGCTTCCCATTATCTCTCAACAGCGGCTTTATATGTACTGGGATCTGTAGTCGCCAGACGATTACTAAAAACAGCCAGGTGAAAAAAGCATAATATGACCTGTTCTTTTTCATACTAATCAAAAAGACATCTCAAGGAGGCGTCATTTTTGTATAATTTGCATCCAGGTTTTAGTATTTCTCCGACACCCAGCAAAGTAGGGGATACGGTAAAAGTTAGGTATCATGGTTTACTGTCCGAAGCTGGCGCAGACCAGATCTTTATGCATACAGGCTACGGTACTGATTCCTGGCAAAGCGTCTATGATCATCCCATGGATAGAGAGGGTAATGAGTGGGGAAAAAGCATCAAGATCGATAAAAAGGGACAATTTAACTTTTGCTTTAAAGATAGTGCAGCAAACTGGGATAACAATAACGGAATGAACTGGAGCTATACAATTAAACGCTGAGAATTATGAAATCCATATCTAGATCAGGTTCAATTCCGAACTGGAGAGATACAATAAAGCGCTGAGTAAATAAGAGGGCTTTTTCATCATTTTTTAACTGGCTAACTTGGCGTAAGAGGTTTACGCCAAGTTAGCTTTTGCAGTTCTGATGGTACTACTTAACTTAGAGTACGAAACAAGCTTCTACTCTAAGTAAATGATGGTACTACTTGCTTCAATGCAAGGATTTTTTAATGTCTTCCGGGGTGTTAAGACCGAGAACCTTTCTCAGTTCTTGCTGGTTATCTTCATCAATTAGTTCTTCAACTGATAATGTATGTTCAGCTACTTTTTCCGAGATATAAATAGGTGAACCAGTTCTGAGAGCAAGAGCAATCGCATCACTAGGCCGAGAATCCAAGACACATTCCCCAGATATGGTTTGGATATATAATTTGGCATAATAGGTGCCGTCATGGATATCGTTGATCTCAACACTGCGAACCGAAGCACCCAGGTTTTCGCAAACGGTCTTCATGAGGTCATGCGTCATAGGCCTAGGGGTACTGAGATCCTGAAGTGCCATGGCGATGGATTGGGCTTCAAGAGGTCCGACCCAAATGGGAAGAGCACGATTTTCGTCCTGGTCAATTAACAGGACAACTGGACTCAGTGAGAGATCGAATGCGATCTCTTTTACATTAACAGGGATCATCATCATTACCTCCTTCCAAACACTCTTTATCTCTATTTTACCAGAGAGAACGATCCAAGCAACGGTATTGTATCGCTTCAGCAAGGTGAATTTGTTCAATTTTTGCCGTTCCGCTCAGATCAGCGATGGTACGGGCGATTTTTACTACACGATCCAATGCCCTCATGCTTAAGTTTAGTCTATGAAAAGCTTGATAGAGTAATTCTTTTGTATCATTATCTAAAGGACAGTAGCGGGACAAATGGTGATTCTGCATTTCTGCATTACAATTAATACCGGTGCCAAGGAAACGTTTCTGTTGACTTTGGCGAGATTTAATTACTCTATTCCTGATATCCTTTGATGATTCCTCTTTTTTTTCTGCTTTAAGGTCTTTTAATTCCAAACGTCGTACTTCCACATGCAGGTCAATGCGGTCCATGATCGGACCTGAAATCCGGCTGCGGTAGCGCTGGATCTGATATGGAGTACAGATGCATTCATGCTGAGAATCCCCTAAATATCCGCAGTGACAGGGATTCATTGAAGCGGCCAGGATGAACCTTGCCGGGTAGGAAAAGGCCCCTGCCGCTCGGGTCACTGTAACTTCGCCTTCTTCCAGGGGCTGCCGAAGGGACTCCAACACATCCCGGTGGAATTCAGGCAGTTCATCGAGAAAAAGGACACCATGTGTGGCAAAACTGACCTCACCCGGACGGGGAACCCTCCCACCACCGATGATGCTTACCGCAGAGGCGGTGTGGTGGGGGGTGCGGAAAGGCCTTGTTTTAATTACAGGGCGAGCTTTGGGCAAAAGGCCGGCGACACTATAAATCCTGGAAACCTCCAGGCACTCCTCCCAGCTTAAAGGGGGGAGGATGGAGGGCAGGCGTTTAGCTAACAGTGTCTTGCCAGTGCCTGGTGGTCCGATCATCAGTATATTATGACCACCTGCTGCAGCAATTTCCAGGGCGCGCTTTACCCTTTGCTGTCCTTTCACATTGGCAAAGTCCAGGTGATCGACTGAATCTGCAGGCTCCAATCTAAATTCGGGAAGATCTGCAGCTGCAGGCAACTCTTTATCACCAATGAGATAGCTGATTATATCTCTTAAATGAGCCGCACCATAAGCTCTAATTCCCTTGATCAGGGATGCCTCTTTCAGGTTCTCTTGAGGGACGATAAATGTTTTATCAGGGTGCTCCTGACAGATGCCGGCAGCCATGGAAAGGATGCCAGGCACAGGACAGATAGTGCCGTCAAGTGAGAGTTCCCCAACAAAAAAATGCTGAGGAATTTTAGTAGAGGGAATCTGTTTTGTTGTAGCCAATATGCCAACAGCGATAGGTAGGTCGAAAAGTGATCCCTCTTTGCGCAAATCCGCTGGAGCCAGGTTGACCGTGATCCTTTTGATGGGGAATTCAAACCCTGCATTACGAATTGCTCCGCGCACTCGTTCAGTCGCTTCTCTGACCGCCGCATCAGGCAGCCCGACAATATTAAAGGCAGGCAGACCGCGGGAAACATCGACCTCCACCCGCACATAATGTGTCTCCATTCCCAAACAACAGCAGCTGTTGATAATACTCAGCATTGGACTCTCCTCAATAAAACCTTATTAATAGGATTCTGTTATTTAGGAATTCTGTTATTTCTTGTTATTTCCTGCTTTATTTTTTGAAAAAGTAAATACTTGTTGTGGATCATTGCCTGACCGGCCTATCATCATTCGAATATACAAGACAAAGCTTGACATAAACCAATAAGAAAAAATATAATGCAAATAGGCATATGCCCATTAAAAATCAAAAAAATGTCCCCTTGCTTCTTAAAATATGGTTGTAAAATATTCTATGATTGATATAATATAATTGTAATAGTTTATTATCACAATATAACAATTGTATATATAAATGCATATAAATGCACTTCTTTACTTATGCCATATAGTACTTTTTGTATTGTGTTTTATTGTCATAATCAATAGTGGAGGTGATGCCAGCTAAAATACTAAAAGCTAACAGTTGGTGATGTTTGAGGTTATCCTGATAGTAGGGGGGTGTTTTTTGGGAAAAACCGATCTATATTGCGGAAATTTTATGGTGAAGACTTAGAATACTCTTTATCACAAACTTAATAACACAAACCATGGGGGTGACATAATGCCGGAACTCCAGACAAGTTGGGGTTGGCTCATTGCAGTGTATCTTTTCTTGGCAGGTATATCTGCTGGAGCATACATTTGTGCATTTGTTTCTTGGTTAAAGTTCAAAGGAGATAATTTGATCACGAGAGTGGGACTTCTAATGGCAGCCCCGTGTCTTGGATTGAGTATCTTGTTTTTGTTTTTTGACCTGGAGAAGCCTGCTCAATTTATGAATGCTTTCTTGCGTCCCTATAGTTCAATGATTTCAGTAGGGACATGGGTGTTAACAATATTTTTCGTTGTTTGTGCATACCAGTGGCTTAAGTGCGTAGCAGCTCGCGACAAGACCTTAAAGGAATCGAATGTGGTCTGGTTCGTGGGTTTTATTTTTGCTGTTTTAGCTGCCTTTTATACAGGAGTACTTCTCTGGGAAATGAGAGGGATTCCTTTCTGGAACAGTGTTCTGATTCCGTTGCTATTCCTTACTTCCGCTATCTCTACAGGAATCGGTGCTGTATTAATAGGGGCAACGGTATACAGTTCGTTTAAAAAGGAGGCAGAGGTGGATGCAAATGACTTGCACTATCTCTATAAAGCAGATCTGGTGATAATCATTGTTGAGGCTGTAATTCTGCTGGCCTTTCTATTTGCCATGGGACTGTCTTCCAGTCCGGCTGCAGTAAATTCTGTACAGATCCTATTGACTGGCTCTTTGGCTCCTGTATTCTGGATTGTATTTATTGTTGTTGGATTAGCGCTCCCATTTTATCTCGAATGGAGTCTCTATAGAAACAGGGTTAATAAGCATTTAAGTAGTACAATAGCTGCTTCATGTTTGCTTATCGGTGGTTTAACATTGAGATATTTAATATTGTCCGCAGGCACATTCTCAACATTCACACCATTGCTCTAAAGGAGGTTGATGACATGGGAGAGGTAAAACTAAAGAGAAGAGATCTTCTTAAAATAGGTGGTGCAACTTGTCTTACAGCCCTTTTTACGCCTCTCAATAACTTGGTTCCCTTTACTAACTTTGCTGAAGCAGCAGAGAGCGAATCAAAATATGAGATCACAAAAAAGATACCCCAGGTATGTGCTCGCGCATGTGAATGTGACTGTGCTTATAATGTTGTAGTGGGGGTAGATAAGACAACAGGTATTGAACGAGCGATAACTATTGAGGGAAGGCCTGAGGATCCAGTATCCAGAGGTAAGTACTGTATCAAAGCATTAGGGTTTGTTGATGGCATGTACAATCCTGATAGGCTTCTTGTTGCTCTGAAAAGAACAAACCCCAAACGAGGGGTTGATGAGGATCCCGGTTGGGTTACTGTTTCCAGTGATGAAGCATTAAATGAGATCATTGAAAAAATGAAAGAGCATAAAAGAGAAGAGATGGTTTTTTGTTCACCAGGAGATCCTTACAGCAACCGTCTCTGCCGTTCCCTTGGTGTAAGGAGAAGTGACCAGAGAACAGAATGTTTTGGTACCCACTATTATCTCAATTCCCTAATGGTAACCAATCCTCCGAACAAGTATTACTCAAGCACATATACGGTTACGCATTCATTGTGGGGATTTGATTACAGCAATACCAAATACATGTTGTGGTTTGGTTTTGACTCTTTTTCCAAGTGCGGCAAAGCCGGGATCTTGAATCATATTGCAGAGGGTAAGCGGAACGGGACCAAGATTGTCGGCTTTAATCCGCTAAGAACACCGATCGCTGATGGCATGATGGATGAGTGGTATCCCATCAAGCCTGGTACTGATCTAGCTGTTGCCCTGGCTATGATTAAGATCATGATAGACGAGAAGATCTATCATGAGGATTTTGTTAAAAACTATACAGATTCTGCTATTCTTATTGATGCCGATTCAAAGTTTCATATAACTGACTCTGATGGTAAATGGATGGCCTGGTGTACAGAACATAATAGAATGGAACCAATCGATTCCTGTGACGCTCCGGCACTGGATGGCGGGCCTTTTACAGTGACTGTTGATGGTAAAGAAGTACAGGCCATACCTGTTTTGCAATTGCTGCAGGAAAATGTTAAGGACTGCACTCCGGAATGGGCCGCAGAGATAAGCGATGTTCCTGCTGATGTTATCAGCAGAGTGACAAGAGAGCTTGCCGAGGCTGCACCGAATGTATGTCTCCCTAACTTGAAGCGTGACCCTGCAGGACCTAACTATTCCAACAGCTGGAGGTTGATGCATGCCATCAACACCCTGCATGCACTCACTGGTTCTTTCGATCATGATGGTGGAGTACTATTTCTGCATGGTGTTAAAATCCCCTGGCTGGAGGATGTTGACCCCCTGGCCAAACCATATCCACCGCTGCCGGAAAAGTCTCCGGACTTTAGACACGAATTTCCAGTAACCGAGGAGATTTATCAAAAGAAGGATTTCTCAGCTCCGGGTCATTATGGGATGATCGGTTATGGGCTTTATAAGGGCAACGATACCAAGGTTGTGGTTTTTAAAGGCCCACACCGAGGATTGGCAGCTCTTATTCAGCCCCAAATGACTGAGAAGGCACTGGAAAAGATGGACCTGGTTTGGGACTGGGATCTCTATCCGGATGACATTGTTTACTGGTGTGATTACGTGCTTCCTGCCCCTCATCAGTATGAAGAGGGCAAACTTGATATACGGCAGTATTACCCGAAATATCCTTCCCTGGTAGGTGGAGAGCCTGTTCAGGAGCCACCAGGGGACTGCATAGGTTGGGGTGCCATTGCCAAGAAGATCGGCCTTGCTATGGCTCCGGAGTACTGGACAACCGATGGCAGCAGCGATCCTGAAAAAGTCATCGAGGGGAATATGAATGATGCAGCACTGAAAGCTTTAGGTGTGGCAGAGAACACGAAAGAATTTTTGACAGAGCAAGATGGCATCTGGGTTGATAAAAAACCCTACGAAAACTACAAAACCCTCAGAGAGATCGGGTATGGGAGGCCTAACGGCCGGGTCAGACTCTATATCGATGAGTTTGCCAAGGTTTCTCATGAGCCACTGCCTAAGTGGGCAGAAAGGTGGACTGCGGCGGAAGGGGAGTATAAATTCTCACTTCTAATTACCCGTGCTGCTTGGCATATGCATGCTGATCCAAACTTTATAAACAACAGAGCTTTAAACGATCTTTCCGAGAAAAACTATATTGATTGTGTATGGATCAGTCCAAATGCAGCACAAGAATTAGGACTTAATGAAGGTGATCCTGTAATTGTAGAAACGAATCCAAAACAGATGAAGGAACTTCCACGCCCTGTAAAATCTAAGGTACACATTACCGATAGAATTGCCAGAGATGACTGCATTCTGCTTTTCCACGGGATTGGGCACCGTTCGAAATGGCTGCAGCACGGCAGGTGGGGATACCGTGATGGAGACCTGATTCCCCAGAAGTACCCAGAGGTAAGCAAGCCCCATGACCCGACAGGTATGGGCTGGGTTGAAGATGTCTATGTCAAAGTCGCAAAAGCTTAAGGAGGTGGGTTAAATGGGGAAATATGCAATTTTGGTGGATACCACGTTCTGTACAGGATGTAATACATGTTACTATAAATGTATCCAGGAAAACAGACTGCTAGAGTCTGCAGAGCGGGGAATTGTTAGAACCATGGTGTTTACTAAAGATAATGGGCTGTATCACCATAGGTGTATGCACTGTGAAGAGCCTTCGTGTATTGATACTTGTCCTAGTGGGGCATTTAACAAAACACCTGAAGGGATCGTTCTCTATGACAACCAGCCTTGCCTTGGGTGTAAGAGCTGTGTTATAGCGTGTCCTTTCAATATTCCGCAGATGGATACTGAAAAGGGTAATATTGTTAAATGCACGATGTGTTACCATAGGGTAAGCAAAGGGGAACAACCGGCTTGTGTAGAGGTCTGCCCTACTGACGCCCTTGAGTTTGGAGCATATGAGGATATCACGAATAAAGCAAAACAACTAGCTGCAGATAACAACTTGAATATTTATGGCCTTGAAGAAAACGGGGGAACGAGTGTTATCATCCTCACAAAGGAAGATCCTGTAGCTATTGGTTACCCGGAAGTTTCTAAGAGTGTCACAAAAGCAAGAGGGCCTAAGGCTGTTGTCGGAGCAGCTGCAGTGGCTGCACTGGCATATGCCGGTATTAAGAAGTACAGTGATAGAAGAGCAGAGATCGAGGGCAAGAAAGACGAATAATAAGAAGAAAACGGGCTAGCTTAACAACAACTCAGTGACACACGAGAAGGGAGGGTTGTTGGGGGCAGCTTTAGAAAAATATGCTGCCCCCAACTGTTTATGATAAAAAAAGAAGACTTTAGACTTTATTCTTATTCATTTCTTTCTCAAGTTCTTGATTATCCAACTACTGAGTCAATGACAAAAATATTAGGTTCTGATCTAATTGAGGTTATATGCTCTTATAAAGAGGCCTTAATTAAAGAGAAACCGAATACCTCAAGTTTGATAATATCTCTGGAAGATTTACAGAATATATTTCTGGAAGTAGAAAATACCGGCGATTATGAGGGTTTTCTTCTAGAGCTTCAAAAAGAGTATACACGTCTTTGTCACGCCTCTAAACCGAGGCTTTTACCTCTTTTTGAGTCTGTATATCGAGAAGGAAAGCTGCTTCAGGAATCTACGGTTGATGTTGCACGACAGTACTATGGTGCTGGTTTGAAATTAGATAAAGATTTTTCATTACCTCCGGACCATATCTCTCTTGAGCTAGAATTTATGGCTTACTTGTGTTCTCAGGAAATCGAAGCCATTAGAGAGAAGGACTTCTTTGTTTTGGACAAGGCGAAGAAATTACAGCAAAAAATGCTGACAGAGCACTTACAGCTCTTTGTTCCTGAATTTGCCCAAAGACTTCAAAAACATGCTTCATTGGAGTTCTATAAGGTCACTGGGAGATATATGAAAAATTATATCGATTGGGAACTGAGTCGTCTCTAAATGTGTATTATTTAAACTGCTGTAATTGATCCCATTTGAAGGGCCCTTCAAATGTCCCTTTAAATGGGATTTCCTTTATTAGCTATGCCATCTATTTTTTCTTGACTTGATCGGCTTCATCAGCAGTAGGGGATTCGGCTGTCTTGTTTGTAAGGTTTAGCGAGTTAGCAATACCGTTCAGCGAATCAGCGATACTGCTTGGTATAATGATCATTCCATTTGTTTCTTTGAGCCCTTCATAAAGAATATTCATTGACCGCAACTGTAAAGCAACTGGATTATCTTTATAAGGCTCTGCCGCTTCAGCGAATTTTAGAGATATTTCGGTTTCTGCCGTTCCAAGCAAGATCCTTGCACGCCGATCCCGTTCTGCTTGTGCTTCCCTGGACATGGCATCCTGAAGCTCTGATGGGATAATCACATTGCGGATTTCTACAGATTGTACAGAAATGCCCCAAGGCTCGGTCCGCTCATCGATGGTTTTACATAATTCTTCATCCAGAATCCTTCGTCCGACCAGCATCTCTGCCAGTAAAGTTTCACCTATCAAATCACGCAGTGCGGTTTGAGACGCCCAGGTAACAGCATGATAATAATCAGCCACTTCAAGAACAGCTTTCTCGGGATCCCAAACCATCCAGAAAAGAACGGCATCAACATCAACTGGAACTGTATCTTTGGTTAATGTTTGTTCAGCAATAAAAGAAGTAGTCCTTATTCGTTGATCAACCCAGGCAGCAATTGAATCAATAACAGGAATTATAAAGAACAATCCCGGACCAGCTAGCCTGTGGTATTTTCCTAAACGTAGAACCACAGCCTTTTCCCACTGGCTAGCGATTTTTACACTGCTTGAAACCAAAGCTGCCACCACTATACCTACCGGGATAATCCAAGTTAAGTTACAAAATAAACCGATGGCACATGCAATGCCTATTATAATTAAAAAGATAGCAAATGATACTGGATCGACACCAAGTATTGAATTTGATATGGTTGAGTTAACCTGCTGGTCAGTTTTTTGGCCTATCACATTTTCGGCTTGCATGAATTACTCTCCCTTCGTTTTAATGATTAATTCTTGAACAACTGTCAGGATTGCATATTCATTCGTTTGGCAACCGACAACGACGCTGAATATATTTTAATAATTGGTCTAGATCATATCCCAACTCAAAAGCTTCAATAAACAGGTTATCAATAAGTTGATCCAGGCGTTCATTGTTTCGCTCAAATAGGGGACCACTTTTTTTTTCGATGACAAAAGTTCCTCTTCCCTGCTTGGCTAAGAGCACACCTTCTTTTTTTAGTTCCGAATAAACTCGTCTGATAGTATTTACATTAACTTTTAGCTCAACTGCTAATTGTCGTACTGTTGGAAGTTGCGAACCAGGATGTAGTTTTCCTGTAGCAATCGCATACTTTATCTCTCTTTTTAATTGCACGTAAATGGGTATACCATTTTTTAAATCAATTTCAAACATAGATAGCTATAGCCTCCGAGCTCTCATGGGCATCACCGACCTATTAGGATAAAAGAAAAGATGATATAGACACTATCATATTCATGAGAATAAATGCTATGAAATGGAATTGTGTCATTTTCTAAGAAATAAGAAGAAAAATACATACTTGTAATAAGTATAACATAACAGACATGTCTAGTGACCAAAATAACCTATAGCCGATGAAGTCAAATAAAAAAGCCCTCTCGTTTTGCGACGAGAGGGCTTTGTAAGTCATATTAATACTATCTTATCTGACAACTACTCTTATCTAACAGCTACTAAGCGTCCTTTGACTTCTCCCCGGTGCAGTCTTTCCAGACCTTCTGGAACTTCATCAAAAGTGATCGTGTGAAGCTGCGGTTTGAGTTTACCGGTAGCGAAGTAATCGTAAACATCTTTAATATCTTCGGCAGTGCCGCCGCAGCTGCCAATGACTTGGGCTTGCTTGAGGATCAAAGATCTGGTGTTGATCTTAGCTTCCAGTATACCCATGCCCACAACTACCACTTTACCGAAATCGTTCACTGCTTCCAGCGCATCGGCTGTGGTTTGGCCGAATCCGGCGTAATCGACTATTACATCACACTTGGCTTGCGCTAGATCAATGACATTTTCGTAAACTTCTTTGATGCCCATTTCTTCGCCTAGTTTTCGTGCTTCAGGGCTGATATCAGTAGCGTATACCTCACAACCATCAATAAGGGCCATACCGGCAGCAAACTGACCCAATCCGCCGATACCGATAATGCCTACTTTCATACCTGGCTTGGCACCGCCAGCTTTGTACAGGGCGTGATAAGAGGTCATGCCTGCATCAGTAGCTGCTGCACCTTCTAAGAAACTCACACCATCAGGCAGTGGAACCAGACAATCAACGGGAACAGCACATTTGTTGGCATAGCCGCCGTCACATTGATACCCGACCGCCCAAGAGCGTCCTGTCTCGGCGCTGAGCTTTGCTGATATGGGAGCGATTCCTACCCGATCTCCTACTTTGAAACCTTCGACCCCTTCGCCAATTTCAGTGATGATACCGGCGTTCTCATGTCCCATATACATGGGATGTGCGGTGATGATGCCTATCCATCCTGGATCCTCTAGAGCCGCAACATCTGAATGGCATAATCCAGCCGCTTTGACATCGATGACGACAAAACCGGGCTTAGCTACCGGATCCGGTTTCTCCACCAACTTGAGTGGAATATTAGTGTCTGTAAACTCCCAACCTTTCATAAGATAGACCCCCTCTTTCTCTCTGATAATTTTGGAGATAATACTATATATTCAAGTTCGAGTTTTATTTTTCCTGCCAAGGTTCTGAAATTTTGTTCCTCTGGAATGTTATTTAACACACTAGATATGCAGGGTTTATGCTTGTTTGGCTGAATATATTAATCAGGATAAGTAGCGACAGAGTGGGCAAGGGTGTCGGTGCAAAGGATATACTAAATGGCAGGTAAACTGTATTTGTCAATCGAAAAATC
>DIQC01000101.1 GCA_002426495.1 Thermacetogenium sp. UBA5472 | reverse complement strand
CCCGCCCATGCGGGGAACACTAAACCTTGAAGTTGTGAAAGCACCATATTTAGGGATCACCCCCGCCCATGCGGGGAACACTGCAAATAAACACTGGCTGAGCAACATACTCGAGGATCACCCCCGCCCATGCGGGGAACACCCTAAAAGAATCCCCTTATAACGCCATTCTCACTGGCTAGAAATGTCTAAATTTATCAGTTTCTCATAGAGATAATAGGTTATTTCACAATCAGCAAGACTACGGTGAATTTGTGTAGTCGCGATTGCAAAATGAGCTGCCAAGGTACTTAACTTGTAATTATCTACCTTTTTAACCTTCCTTCGGGAAAGTGTCAGGGTATCGATACTGCGATTGGAAAGCAAAGGCATATCACAGACGGCGCAAGCCTTGCGTAGAAAGCTATAGTCGAAATCCACATTGTGTGATACTACAGGCAAATCACGCAATAAGGCGATAAATCGCTGCATCGCCAAGGAAATCTCTACGCCCTCTTTTTCCAGAATGGCGTTTGTGATGCCGGTAATCACTTCGATTTGCGATGTAATGGCTGCCTGTGGCCGTACAAGCAGCGAAAATCGTTCCTTAATACAATGCGCTTCCACCAAAATAGCTCCAAGCTCTATGATTTCATGCTCTTCAGGATTAAGACCGCTGGTTTCAACATCGATTACCACATAAGTGTCAGGAAAAGTAATGCCTCGCTGTTTAGCGGAGCGCTTTGCTATCTGCCTTTTACTCGCTTTACTAAAACCCATACGAAGCTCCCCCAATTGCTTAATGCGAGAAGGGCTCGGTCGTAGCATCAGCTTAATACCGTCGAAACCAATAGGCTCCCATGTGCTATTATGGGAGCGGAAATCCAGTCGCTGTTCATTGTTTGTACTAAACACCATTGTCGCCCTGCCTTTTTTGGTGGTTTCCTTGATGCGCTTCCATATATGATCCCGCACCCTTGCGCTGACTTGTCCCACAAATACTCCTGGACTGACTTCCAGCAGCCATTTGGTCAAGTCGCCGCGTAAACCAATAGGACAGTCTGTCATTGTGATAACAATCATGGTTCATCCTCAAACAGCTTGCCATAGCCCTCTGTCAATTCCGTCTCCTCAGTATTCAGCTCATCCAATTCTTTCCCATAAGAAACAGCGTTTTTCGCAAAGCCGTTCTTATCATCCCAGAGCTGTAAAACATTGGTTTCAATTTGTGGCACATCCTGCGGCGAACCATCCGCCGCAATCCCCAAAAGCAATTCACGAATATCCTTGACCATACACTCTAAGATTTTACCGTCGGAAACGGCATCACGCACTGCACGCCGGGTCACCGCACCGATATCTGCAGGTTGCTTTGCTGCTACCTCAAATGCAATTGGAATGGTAATTTCCGCTTTATAAAGATCAGCAATATCATATACAAAGGATCGCTCGTGACCTGTGTGAATAAAACCGAGACCAGGTGCACATCCCAGTGCCGTAATTATGCTGTGCGCCACACCGTAAAGACAGGCATGCGCAGCGGAAAGTGCCATATTTACTGGATCGCTAGCGGTAAAATCATCCGGATTATATTGCCGCTTGTCCCAAGGAACTCCGGTTTTTTTAGAGGCTTGGCGGTAAACAGCGCGTACTCTTGCCCCCTCCCGTCCGCGCAGCTGTTGCATGGTTAGCTGAGAGACATCTTCATCTGCAAAACGCATAGCATACATGCGGCGGGCAACTGCCAAGCGACTACGCGTATTAGAAACTAGTGCTGCCTGTGCGATCAACAATCTGGAGGAATGAGTCAACGGACGTCCATGCGCATAATACCGCACCCCATGCTCCCCTACCCAAATCACACTGGCACCAGTATCACCGATAAGCTCCATCGCACGGTGCGATACATTGGTGCCCGGACCTAGCAAGATTACACTGAGTGAAGCGGCCGGTACATGTACCGTGCCACGCATATCGGTAACAGTAATAGCATTGTCCTGCCGACTAACTAAACAACGTTCTAAATATAAAAACGAGATCCGCTCCCGCATAGTAGGCAAAGCCTGGAGCTCGGGCCGCTCCATTCCTGGACTCTTACTCATGACGACACCCTGGTAATGGTCAACAAACCACAACCATAGGCCTTTGCTCGTCCTATTCCACAGATTAGTGTGCGGAGAAACAACGCCACATCCTCTACCTCCAGAATACCTTCGAAGGTCGCTATACCCAATGTCACTGGGTTGCGTTGACGCTGGAACTTCTTCACTTCTTGCTGCACAACACGAAATGAACTTTCCTGCAGACTGAAGCCATATTTTGCTGCACGATCAAGCAACCATTGTTCTTGCTGCTGCACGGTAACATGGGCATATACCTTGCCGCGCTTTGTAGGTTTCTGAGCTTGTGAATTACTGGGTTGCTTGACGCTATGTACTGGGTTAGCGCGTAGTCTAAACTGCCATTTTTGCCCTAATTCAATACGCCCCAGCAGAGGAGCATAGTCTTTGGTTTCCCATTTCTGTTCAGCACCTGGCCAGCCAAATTGTTCCACAATGTGAGTAAAATCTGGCTTTCCATCACTGAGCACAAGGAGATACAGTACATTACCCAACCTATCAATACGCCAAAGGTTTCGGAATTTTTTGTCCGCACTAGATGGAAAACCACTTTCTACTGTAGCGTGCAGCCTCTCAGGTGAAGCCAGAGCAACCATCGTGTCTTTCCTGCGTGTATTCAGTTCGATTCGTGACAAATACATAATCCATCAATCCCCCCATCCGGCCATCGCATCATGTTCTGTCGGCAGCTCTGCAGTGGGTTGTGGTGTCAGGATAGTCACCGCATCAGCAGTATCTATGACCATACGAAAGGCGTACTGACGATGTCGCTGGTCAAAAGAAACCGGTAAGTCCCGCCGCAAAAATGCGCCCGGTGCATTCGGTTGTGCATCACAAACGATAGTTAACTTGATCGGTTCTAGCTGTTTATTTTGTTGTTTGTTTTCTTTATCTTGTTGCCATTTTAGCTCTCTTTTTAACTTATTTTGATACCATTCGCTGGCAAGCCAGCGCTCTTTTATAAGAGCTTGCTGAAGAGACAAGTTTCGTAGTCCCAGTACCAGCTTACCTTCCGGCGGACAAGAGCGTCGCCCTAAGTACAGCGGAAAAACCGGATTTCGCAAAGCTACAGCTAGCTTTTGCAGGAATTTTGCTTCACCCTCTAATCCAACAAGAAATACTGCATCAGCCAAATAATAACGTGTTGTGACAAAGGATGCCCCTTTCCTTTTTTGCTGTGCAGTATGATAATCTCGCAATAATATTCCTGGCTGGTCAATACGCACTCCGAAGTAAAGCTCCTTCAGTTCGTCCAAACTTTCTGTGCGGCTACGTCCCAAGGCTGCAGCCAACAAACCGATCACTCCGCTTTTGGTTGGCTCTCTTGCGGTATCACGGGTATCGAATTTACTGGCAACACCCCAGGACTGTAAGGGTGCTGCTAGACGTAGCAATAAAGTACTCATGCCTGTACCTCAGCCTCTTGCAATAAACTACGTACAACTACCTCAGTCCTTGTTAAAAGCTCGGAAAACTTAATTGAATCACCTAAACCAGAAAGCTCATCGTTGATAGCTGTCACAAAAGCATTCTCTGGTTCAGTAAAAAATTTTTCATACACAGTCTGCGTATAATTTGCCAACATTTCTGTCGATTCTCTCTGGTAACCACCTTCCCCTGCCTTGACAGGGGTCTCAAATGCGCCCACCAAATTGACAGGCTGGTCACGGCGAAAAGCAACCATCACCGCATATGGCGGAGTCCCATTGGCAAACGTATTCTGTTTGCCGGTGGGCATGGAGCAGACAAAGGCACGGATAAATTCTCTGACGGCTTTTGTCGCAGCATCAATATCACCGAGGTTCTTATTCAAGTCATGCGCTGCAACAGTTGCATACCGGTATATGGTGGATGAATTAAATTCGATGGTCCCGATCATGCCGGCACCGGCCTGATCCTCAGGCGAGCGGTCGTCCATAGCCGTATAATAGTCGTATTCATTTTCTACCTTGTGAGTTGAAATCGCATGGGCTACCTGGGCGGAAGCATCAGTATTCAATGCCGGATCATCAGCCACCATACGACCAAATAGTGAAATATCAACACCATTACCCTCATTCAGTGCCTGCTGCACCTCTTTTTTCCCTGGAAGAGGATCCTTGAGAGCCATGTGTGCCATATTTTCTGCCTGCTTGTTACTCATGAAAAAGAGAGCTTTTGCTTCAGAATCCTTGGTGCTGACTCCTGCCCGCTTGATGATTTTTTCGGCTAATGGCATGGCCTCTTCTTTACTGATACTATGCAAATTACAAATTTGATCTACGACCTTCTCAACAATTTTCTTTGTACGCTCACTTAATTCACTCTCATTGAAATACTCTTTAAACATCTCCCGCATAGCACGTTTCCAAGCTTGAGAAGAAACCCGAGCACGACGCACACCGCCGTATATAGCCGTCTTGGGGCTGCCGGTATCATCTCGATTGACACAACTCGGCGGCAGAGACTGAATCACATGAATATCTACAAAAACACGATTTTTCGGACTATTCATTACAAAACCCCTCCATTTTCTTTCTCAGCATTTTCAGTACTTAGGTGTGCGACGCGATAATAGTCCTCGCCCCAGCGTAGTCGGATTCGATTCCTATTTTCATCGAACTGATACCGATACAAATCCTCGGCTAAACGGGGATAGTCCAGGGTAATATCCCCACCCCTGAGCAGTTGAATTAGACCACGAGCGTGATATGCAAACTCAGTAAATTCGTTAGCAGTCAGAACAGCATCAAAGCGCCGTTTGATAGCAGGCTCACGCTCTTTATCTTGTTTCACCAGGGTACCTACGGCAGCACCTAAAGAATTGCCTGTGTTTTTGCCTTCGATTTTTCCACCGATGCTCATAGGCCGGTCTTTACCCTGCTGATGCAATGCAAACAGCGTCAGCGATGTGTAAATCGCCCACTCAGCGTAACTGGGCTCATCACCTATGCCATAAAGTTCTTCCGGCATATCCATAAACAAAATTTCAAACAGCTCGGGTAATTCCCCCGGCTGCTTACCAATTCCCCTGCGCAGCTTAGCCAGCATAGCTCGGCTCCATGGGCCTTCCACTGAAAGGCGTTCTACTTTCTGCTGGGTTAGCCTTTTGATTTGGTAGGCCTGATTTCCTTGCTTTTTTCCCATATTCTCAACCTCCTTTCTCTATTGTACGTTTGATTTTGGAGTTAAATTTTAACAATGCAGCAGGTGCGGTGTAAAGCTTTTCTTTTGAGCCATTTTTGTTTTTCACCCATCGGCCTATGATAGCTTTTTCTCCAAACTGATGTGTCATCTCTTCCCCAAGTTGCAGGAGAACCCGCTTGACAGTATCTTTCCAAACTTGTTCGGCTTCGTCCATATCCGATTGTGCGGGATCGATATCAGCGAGCCATCTGCGAAATGGCATATCCAGACGGAAATAGGCTTCAGCTTTTGCAGCGCTACAGATACCCTCTCCAGCTTTATGATGTGAACTATCGCTGTCTCCGGAGGCTTTAGCCAAATCAGTAGCCAGGAAGAAAAGCTGGTTGACACAATTATCGGTTAATTGTAGATTACTGGTAATTCTGGACACCCACTCAGAACCCAGTTGAGTAAAGATTCCAGTATGTATTGAGAGCATATCTGCTGTCATTGCCTCAACTTTTGCATCCATAGCACCATAATGGAATCCAACCGCACACAGCTGAATAATTTCATTAGGTATCACTTTTCGTTCTTTAAGCAAAACAAGCCATTGGATAACACCAGGATTATAATTAGCATCTGCACTATTTGCTGCTTGTGGCAGGATTGAGCTGAGGTCACGCCAGAGGCTTCGCTCCTTTTGGTGCCTGTTAGGAATAAAATGGCCCTTGGTGTCACCTTGTTTACTCACGTGCCAGCCCGTCATCTGCTCAATAAACATGTCCGGAGTTTGGAAGACATCACCATAAGAATATAAAACCCCCGTAACCAAGGAAGAATCATTTCCTTCTGCAGTAAATAAAAGCACCCGGCGTGACTGCCAGGTCAACAGTTCGCAATATCCCTTTGGCCGGCGTTCTATTTTCTCCGCAGTTGGCAATTGTTCTTCTTCCCATGTTGGTGAACCGTAAGGCAAAAGGCTTTTGTCAGATTTGAGTAAAACAAAATTTAGCATAAGGGTTTCAAACAATGTGTGCGAAACTGGGTATACTACTCCGATTTTCCCCAACCACCCTGTGCCACCGCCATTGGGGCTTCCGCCAACAACCGATGCCTTTTTCCCCGCATAGTCCCATGCTTGCATTGAGACCAACCAACGTGCTGCTTCTGAAAAAGATAGACATTCTGCATTCTTTCCGCTTTTCATGCTAATAAATCGTCGTTCAACCCTACTTGGAACATCAGAAACTATCTGAGCAATTGTATTGCGTTTCCCGTTTTTCTCATGCAGCCCCGCTACTTGATAAAACGGCCGCTCCGGATGAAAAAGATAGAAGCGTTCTTCATAATGGCATAAACGTGTTTTTATTGGTTCAATCGGGAAACGCTTGAATTCCCACAGGCGTTGCCATCGTTCCAATGCTTCCGAGGCATTTTTGATGGGCTTTTGGTTTCCCTGTACATCAACTCTGGTGAAGGTCGCATATAGCGTTGCCAGTATCAGCCTCAGGAGTGCTATGTCCTGAGTTGGAAGTTCTCCTGCAAGCCCACGGAATTCATGGGCACGTTCCAACACGGTCAACAAAGATACCTCTTCTGTTTCTCCTTCCAGATTTAGCACTAAAATCCACGGTTCATACAGTAAGTTAAATGTTTCCTCCTGCACTCACATCCCCCTCTTCAATTTTCTTCGAAAGCAACCCATAGCTCTGATCGTATTGCAAATGATACCCGCACAGCTCTGTACTAAGCTGCTCATCGAGTACCAAGAATAATTCTCCCTTGAGCCAGGATGACTGCTGCCACACACGCAAGTCATGCAGCGATATTTTCTCTAGTTCTTCAATAGGCTTGTCCAAATTCCAACACAGCTCACGAGGAAGTTGTATGCTGCATTCAGCCATCGCCCGGGCAAGCTTCGTATTCGGGGGTGTGTCTGTAGGAATTTTTGCTCCTCTGAATTTGGCAAGCCAAGGCAGCATAAAATATTCCTTGCCAAGCTGCTGTACAACTAACACCTCCAGTGAATCTTCTATATCACGTACAGTAGCCTCACCACGCTTACCGGATGGATCGTCCTCAATTTTCATATCCAACCAACCAACCAGATCACCCAAGCCGTTATATGGATCAGAAATCTGAAAATCACGTGCCTTTGTTATTTTCTTAGCTATTCGCTGTTCATGCTCGCTTTGTGACTTCTTATACTCATCTTGTAATTCTGTCGGCATCGACAATCCCTCTGGTCGATAGGTCTCCTGCACCAGGTGTGGAATGTCATCGGGAAGCTTTATATTTGTTGGAAGTAACGCCCGTGTGTTCATTAACAGATATTTACCATAAACAGCTTCAGCACCACGATCAAAGCTAGTACCACTCACTCCGGTAATAAAGCACTGCGCCTGATGCAATTTGGGTGATCGCCTGCGCTGGTGCCGGTGTAGGCGGCCGATGCGTTGAATTAGCAAGTCCATAGGACAGATATCAGAGATTAATACATCAAAATCCAGGTCACAGCTTTGTTCAAATATCTGTGTACCGACGACAATACAGCGCTGTGGACGTTCGCCAGTAGCACCTAGTCTTGCAAAGAGTTCTTTTTCTTTTTGCGCTCGATCCACAGCAAGAAAACGGGAATGTAAGAGATGAACTTGCTCTTCGCCAAAGTGCTGGCTAAGCGCATGCGCTATTTTCTGAGCACGTTTTACAGTGTTAACAATAAGACCGGCACACCCGCCCTCGGAAAGTAAATCATCCAACTTCGATATGATTTCCTCATCAGTAGATAAAGTATCCAGCTTAACATTAAGCGAACGTTGTTTACCAGTGACATCTTTTTGACAAACATCCTCAATATTGCTGCCATCAGTATATGTAATAATTGGATAGCCTAAAGTAGTCGCCCAGAGAGGCAATGGCGGAATTTCAGGTTTCTCTTTATCAAATATGGGATCGTATTCTGGCAAAGATGAGCGTTCTTTATTCAAGTAGGCTTCAATCAGCTGCTGGCGTTTTTCTCCGGGCAGAGTTGCAGAAAGAACAATCACCGGCACACCATATGCACCCAACCAGTTCAAGACCTTATATAAATATTGGCTCATATAGGCATCATAAGCATGGCATTCATCCAGAATCACTACTTTATTGGCAAGCCCCAGGTGCCTTAGTGTCAGATGCTTTTGTTTAAGGCTGCCCATAAGCACCTGGTCGATGGTACCGATGACAAAGTCAGCAAGAATACCTTTTTTGCGGCCGGAAAACCATTCATGTACTATAATGGCATCATCGCCGGTTTCTTCGCTCTCTTCACCTCCCACCCAAATATCACCCATTTCTTCCGTTCTCTTGGGAATTTTATTATACAATTCATTGAGATCCGCCTTGCCATGTGCAAGCTTTACTGAGTGTGCAACACCGTCATCCAACCTCTCTATCCAACTGCAAAATCGTAAAAACAATCCATTAGCGCTTGCTTGAGTTGGTAAGGCAAAAAACACACCACTTCGACCGGTTCTGTTTGTCATTAGTTCCGCAGCTGCAAGTGCGGCTTCTGTTTTCCCTTCCCCCATAGGCGCTTCTATTATCACAATGCCGGGATTTAATACCCTTTTAAATAAATCCAAAACTGCAGTCTGTACCGGACGCGGATCTATATTAAAGCGGTTTCTATAAAAATCACTGTCTTCGTAAGCGTTATCCGGGCTCCAGTATTCAGGCAGACGGAGATGTTTCCATGCAATATTTGCCCGCTCGGCGGAAGACATAGCGCATTCATATAGAGCTATATGAGGGAAATATGTTTCATTACTTACAATCCAGTCCACCATAATGACCAATCCACTGAGCAATACCTGGGCTGTGATGTCCGGTTGCCAGGACTGCGCTTCCTGCTCCGATACATCGGCAAGCGTCAGCGCATATGTCATAAATTCTTGCTGCGCCTTATCCCAAGCCTCTTGTCCCTTACCCCAGCCCAAGTCCTTCTTGTATCCTTCTCGAAGACAATGCAAATTCTGAAGGCTTGGAGGCTGTCCGTGGTGGCCGCCTAGAATTACCGCTAATTTCCGAGAAAACTCATGCCTTTCTAAAATGAGCTGCGAGGCCCAATAATGCCTCGCTACACGAGGATGAATATTATCCGTTAGCGGCAGCCCTGCATCAGTTATTTGCTTACGCAGTTGCTCATCAAAATCCGTACCCCTAAACTTCCCTTGAAAGGCAGGGGTCGCCTTCCCGAAATCATGCGTTGCTGCAAGGAAAACAAAACATGATAAGGCTGAATCTTCCGAATCAAAATCACCTTTTTGCTCCATTTGCAGCCCATTAATAATTTCCCGTTTAGTACAAGCAGGAACCCAATGGTGCCACAATAAACGTGCAATTTCCGCGGCGTCTGACATATGTACTGCTAGAGGAAGCCATTGCTCATCTGCGTTGCCTTTGGGTTTCTTTGCCCAGAGGGTTTTTGTCTGCCAACTCAACATCTAAAGACCTCCACTTGGGGATGCTTTTGATATTGCGAAAGCAGCAAAAAGTATTGAAAATTTATTTCTTTTTTTAACATCCCTAAATTTTCTTTCTTCTACTATCTTTCTATATTTTAGTGTATATTTCCTTTCTATTAGAGCTTATTTTCAAAAATAGTTTTTTGTATGACAAAAGGGGACAGGGAGAAAATTAACCTGTCCCTGTCCCGCTCTGAGCGGTGCTATTTCACTCTGTACTGGTCATATCAAATCACCTAGTTTGATGGTCTTTACAACTAACAAACTACAGAAAAGACATGATTATGGGAAGAGTTTTTTTAAATTCTTCCTATATTTTTTTGTAACTTGCCTACGATAATTCTACTCTAAGAGGTAGAGAAAGGAAGGAACACAAGAGGACTGTCGCCCTTGTGTTAATATGATTTCAGCAGTTGATCATTTTGCAAAATACCTTTCCATGGGTCGTTGCGGCTGATTCTCTGGAGTGCATCTTTCATTTTGATGCCATCGGGAGCAACTGTATCGAGTTCATCCCAGGAGATAGGCATAGATACACTAGCCCCTTTTCTCGCTCTGATGGAATAGGGAGCAATACTGGTGGCACCTCTGCCATTACGCATCCAGTCTACGAATATCTTACCCGCTCGCTTAGCTTTTCTGACATTGCTTGTGTAGCGGTCTGGCCACTTAATTACCATAACTTCGGTGACACCCTTTGCAAAATCGTAAAATGTATCCCAGGAAACGGTAGGTTCTAGCGGCAGGACCACATGGTACCCTTTACCGCCGCTGGTTTTAAGGTAGGAATTGAGCGAGAGTTCAGTAAGAATAGATTTAATGTCTCTCGCACCCTGGCGCACTCTATCCAAATCCAATCCCTCGTCAGGATCCAGATCAAACACCATCATATCTGGTTTCTCCAGTTGATCAACACGGCTTCCCCAGATATGAAATTCGAGTGTGCCCATCTGTGCTTCTGATATAAGTCCGGACTCATTCTCAATATAGAAGTAATCCTCAGTTTCTCCGTCACTATTGGCAATCGGCATTATTGCAATTCCTTGCTGTTCGGAAACGGGATGCTTCTTATAAAAGCAGGGCTGAGATATCCCCTTGGGGCAGCGCACAACGCTTAAGATCCGGTGCTGCACATAGGGCAGCATATGCTCCGCTACCTGTGAATAATAGTGGACAACATCAGCTTTTGTGATTTCAGGGTCGTCAAAGATCACTTTTTGGGGATTAGTGATCTTTATTCCATCGACAATAATGCTGTTGCTGTTTATGCCGCGGCTTATGCTGCTATTTGTGTCGCTGTTTATCTCCGTTGCGTTTTGCAATTCTCTTGACTCTTCCTTTGCTTTTTCCTTTTCTATATCTCTAGGCTTCTTATCTGTCCGCAGGCCCTTGAAGCTTGCATGTCTTAAGAGGTTATCTTTGGTCCATTCGGTAAATTTAATTTCCGCAATTAGCTCGGGGTCAAGCCAGGTGATTGCTTCATTAGCTTTAGGTCTGGGCGCAGATTTGAAGGGAGGCTGCGCTCTTTTTAAATCTTGAAATCTGTTCTCTAAGTCTTTCATGTCAGACTCACTGAAGCCTGTACCGGCACGCCCGACATAAACCAGCTCTTTATCTTCATAGACTCCCAGGAGAAGCGAGCTAACCCCTCTCGTTTTTTTATCGGAGAGCGCAAATCCTCCAATGACAAATTCCTGTCTTTGATCACACTTTACCTTGACCCAATCACCGTTTCTCCTCCCGGTGTATCTAGAATCAGCCTTTTTGCCGATGATTCCTTCCATACCTAATTCACAGGCCGCTTTCAAGCTCATTTTGCCCTTTCCTTTGACATGCTGGCTGTAGTGGATGTTTTTTGGAACACCTTTCATCAGAGATAGAAGAGTTTCTTTCCTTTGGGTCAGGGGCTGTTCTCGAATGTCCGCCCCATCCAAGGCAAGGAGATCAAATATAATATAGGTAAGATTATGGGTCTTGGGATTTTTTATGTAACCCTGCAGAGCCTGAAAGTCCGTTCTGCCCAACTCATCCGTGACTGTCATCTCACCATCAAGCACCATTGACCTTCCGGCAGCCCAATCAAGAATGGTTGATGCGATGGTGCTAAACCGATTCGTATAATCATTGTCGTTGCGGGTCATAAGCCGGACGCTGCTGCCTTCCACAAAAGCCATAATTCTGTATCCGTCATATTTCAACTCATAAAGCCAGTTATCCCCCTCAGGTACTTTAGTCACAAGTTTGGCTAGCTGGACGTCAGCTCTATCAAAGGGATTCCCCAGTGTTTTTTCATCATCCCCCGCTTCAATTTCCGCCATGGTGCGGCCGGTACGAATACTGGTAATAAACTCGGTAATCCCGCTATCTGATTGAATATACTCGTCCTTTTCTTTAAGCAAAAGCCAGTTGTCTCTCGAGTTGTCTTTTGTATCTGCCTTTGCTTTCAACCGCACCAATGCCCAATTCCCCTTGAGCCTTCTTCCCTGTAGCGAAAACTTAAGCAAACCCTCTTGGAGCCCTTCATCCACATCAATACGGGGTTCCCAATAACCCTCATCCCACAGCATCACCGTTCCCCCACCATATTCCCCCTTAGGAATTGTCCCCTCGAAGTTTCTGTAATCTAAAGGGTGATCTTCCACATGCACAGCGAGCCTTTTATCTCGCGTGTTATAGGACGGCCCCTTGGGCACTGCCCAACTTAAAAGAGCACCATCCCATTCCAGGCGAAAGTCATAGTGATCACTGCGGGCTAGATGATGCTGTATGACAAACCTGAGATGATTTCCTGATTTCTCTGCTCCACCTTCAGGTTCTCCGGTGCTGGAGAAATCTCTTTTTCGATTGTACTCATTAAGCTTCTCACTCATATAAACTATGCCGTTTCCTTATCTTTTTTTGCCTTTTCAACGCTGGCCTTAAGAGCATCCATAAGATCTATAACATTTCCGGTACTCTTTGGTTCCGCAGCCACAATCTCTTTGCCGGAAATCTTAGTTTCAATTAATTGACGCAGCTTTTCCTGGTATTCATCTTTGTATTGCGAAGCATCGAAAGGCGTATCCATTGAATTGATCAGTACCTTTGCCATTTTCAGTTCCTCTTCCGAGACTTCCGGCTTGGTATATGGTTTTTGAAGTTCCTTAACGTCATCGGCATAGAACATTGTGGAAATTAGAATGCCATCCTCACGAGGGATGATGGTCATCAGTGTGTCCTTGGTGCCCATGACAGATCTGCCGATAGCTACCTTTTGTTCAGCCAACAGTGCCAAACGAAGCAGCTCAAAGGCCTTTTCACCACCTGGTGCCGGGAAAGCCTGATAGGTCTTATTGTAGTAAACTGAAGATATCTGGTCAAGTTGTGCGAAATGAAGGATCTGAATAGATTTATCCTTTTCCGTCTTGATTTTTTCAATATCATCATCTGTGACGACGACATACTTGTCCTTGTCGTACTCAAAGCCCTTTACAATATCCTCATTGGTGATTTCCTTGCCGCAATGGGCGCAGGTCTTTTTATAGCGGATACGGCTATTGTCTTCCTCGTGCAATTGATTGAAGCGGATATCATTATTTTGCGTGGCCGTGTACATCGCAATCGGAATAGAAACCATCCCGAAAGCTATAACTGATTTACGGGAAGCCACAAAATATCACCTCCAAATTCAGTGTTCCCTATAGAACATTCTTTTAATTCCAGAGCAGAATACCACGGCATTGATATACCTTTTTTATTTTATCATTGGCATACGTTAAAAAAACACTTTCCATCCCACAATGGTTAAATACTCTTGCCGAACGTGAAGGGGTTAATTTCTCCCATGTTTTACAAACAGCACTTAAAGAAAAACTCGGTATCAATGACAGGTCCTAAAAAGGGCCTTTCCAAGCGTTCTAATGCTTTATCTAAAAAACACATGGTATCTATCAGGCAATTGCCCTTATTCAGCATGACGCATTCAGAATGAGCTCCTCCTTCTGCCACGTCAGTCACTTCTGCTCTTGTTGGGATTCCTGTAGTGACCATATTGTCGAGCACTTGAGTAGCCCATATGACAGGAATATCAGACGCTTCACAGATCCGCAATATCTCCTGCTGCAGCTCTGCCAATCTCAAATACCCCGATTCCACAGCTAAATCCCCTCTGGCGATCATAACTCCAAACGGACGCCTGCCCGCTGTTTCCATTATGATTTCCGGAAGATTATTTACCCCATGTATGGTTTCTATTTTTGCTATTAAAGGTATTCCGTTTATTTTTTCCAAAGGTACTCTATTTCTAATTTCGCTGAGAAAAAATTCAATGTCTTCTGCGCTTTTTACAAATGAGATACCAATAATATCGGCATTATTGCATATAAAGTCAAGATCTTGTCTGTCTTTGTCTGTTACGACATCTTTTTTTATGTCTGCATCAGGAAAGTTTATCCCCTTGTCCACCTTTAATCGTATTCCTTTTGGTGCTTGGACTTTATTGACTCTTACCAATAAACCTTCATCAAGGACGTCTTCCACTTTTCCTTCTACAATCCCGTCATCGATAAACACACGATCTCCTATTAATAAGTGCTCAAACATTTCAGGGGAACTGCAGCCGATTACTAAATTTACTTCCCTTTCAGTGCTGACATTTTTTCGTCCGGTGAGAATAAACTCATCCCCCACACCGACCTTGCTTTTGTTTTTACCCGAAAAAATCCAACTTATCCTGGATTTTGGGCCAGCAATGTCCATGAATACTTTGCATGTTTTACCCAAGCATTCCTCCGCTCTTCGTATATTTTTTATAATACCTTCCCATACATCCGGATCGTCGTGAGCACTGTTTATTCTAGCTACATCCATCCCTCTGTCCATTAATTCAAAGACCATTCTGTAATTTTTGCAAGATTCTGAAGGCATGGTTACCATTATTCTAGTGTTTCTGGTGTCAGGGCATTTCCCAAACAAAGATTCGGCGTTTTTCATCAGTTGTTCTCTACCTGTGGTAAAATTGCTTTTCGGAGGATAACAAATAGGCTCTACGTTTCTTCCCGTAATTTTCCCCAAGCTGGAAATTACGGCATCTATAGTATCCATAGTCCCGGATTCAAGTCTTTCTAAAGAAGATAAACCCCATGGCGATAGCTCCTCTTGAATGTCTCTGATATCCCTTCGCCTCAATGCCAAATAATGTGATAAATTCAATGCGCTGTTTTTAAAATCATGGTTGCCTATAGAGGGTTCCCATCTATTGTAATATTCCATGCCTTCTTCATAAACTTCATTTCTTAACGTAAGCATTTTGTCCAATAAATCATTAGGATCGGTGTCATTAATATTGATCATATAACCTTCCTTCCCCGTTACCCGATAATAATATATTTGGGAGGTATTAGCGCTATCATTAATTTTTCGTTAAATTATGTAATAACTTTGCAAGTATTGACATATTTATTGTGATCAATACCACCGTCTCCATGTGGCTCAACCAAGAAAACATATAATTCAGTGTTCCCTAATGAAAAAGAAGAATACCACCTCCACGTGGCTTCTCCTGGAGAACATGTCCAGCTTTTTATGTTAAACGTAACGGAAGGATTCTACAGAAGTACATGGAAACATAAAATATCATTATGATTTTTGTGGTAATAATCACAGGTATTCCTTTTTGTTAAACAGGGAATCCTTATGACGTATAAGGAGGGGTTTTATGATTCCCCTGCGTGACAACACCTATTCCCACAGTTTCCCTTTTGTAAATGTCATCATTATAGTTCTCAATGTGCTTATTTTCTTATACCAACAGTCAATGCCTCAAGATCTTTTGGTTTTATTTTTTTATAACTTTGGAGTTACTCCTGCCCAGGTGATCAATCAGGTCATAGCAGGAGAATCTCTGCTAATAACAGGTTTTCCCTTTATATCTTGTATATTTCTGCACGGTGGTTGGCTTCACTTGCTGGGAAACATGCTCTATCTCTGGATTTTCGGTGATAATGTGGAAGATCGCATCGGACACCTTCGGTATCTGTTATTTTATCTGCTCATCGGCATTATAAGCAGCATCGCCCACATTATATCTGTCCCAGAATCTCAGGTTCCCATTATCGGCGCCAGCGGAGCTATCGCCGGAATTATGGGAGCATACTTCCTGGCTTTCCCCAAGGCAAAAATTCTGACACTTGTACCTGTTTTCTTTTTCATCACATTTATCCAGGTACCTGCTATCATCTTTCTCCCTATCTGGTTTGCAATACAGATTATCAATGGACTGAGCACGGCAGGAATGGGTGCTGATGCAGTAGCGTGGTGGGCACATATCGGAGGATTTATCAGTGGAGTTATACTGATGCCCTTCTTTGCCCGCCGCATGGTAAAACATTGATTATATGGCATCTTTAATACAGCATAATCTTCCCCTTACAAAGGGAATAATTTATGGGGAGGTGAATGCTTTTGTTCAATTTCAGAACAAAAAGACCTGCTTCTACCAGTAAGGCGTTAATCGGTATTGGTGCTTTTGCAACGAGTATCGGTAAAATGATCGGTGGCAGGGTCGGTGACGGTATCACTGGCTTTGGTCTGGCACATGTCGTACTGGGTACTTTAGACATGTTCAGACCGTCAGTGAGATTTCGGTAACTCGTATTCGCCTTCCAGTTAAAATTCCCACCGGAGCAACTCCGGTGGGAATTCCTAATTAACCGTATATGATTTTATATTAGCGGCCTTCCGCTTCTTCCGCAATTTCTTTTGTTTCATGAATTGTTCCAAAGGGATGTGCAGGAGGAGCATAGATGGAATATAGCTTTAATGGTCTATTTCCTATATTAATTAAATTATGCCATGTACCCGCAGGAATCATGATCCCATAATTGTCGTCAACTTTTTTTTGAATATTCAAGTTATCTATACAATACCCCATTCTAACATGTCCGTACCCGCTCACAACCCGTATAAACTGATCAAGATTAGAATGCATCTCAAGTCCAATATCGCCGCCAACCCTTATGCTCATCAATGTTACTTGGAGATGCTGACCTGTCCATAGCGCCGTTCGATAATTTGGGTTTGATCTGGAAACCCAGTCTATATTAACGATCAAAGGCTGCGGTCCATAATCTCGTATGCCATCGTCCGGATATCTGTTCACTGCACTTGCCCCTTTCATATTGAATTTCCCTTATCTTACCTTATATCTATCATATGCAGGCTTTCAGGCATCAGTGTTCAGAGGCTTTTGCTCAATCTGAGTGTATGCTCAAGATACCGTCATTTTCCCTAAACCGAAAGCAGTGTTTTTGCCCAGGTGAATCAGCTCCCCCAGCTATACAATATCGTTCTATCAACTGGGTGATAAATTTCCCCTTATAGAGGGGCAACCTATGGACATGTTTAATGTTTGGCGGTTTCCTTTTCTTTGACTTTATGATGATGTGGCAAACGAAACGTCCCCATGCCACAACCCATGCCACAAAAAGACCTCCATTGAAATGGAGGTCTTTTTGGTAGCCCCAACGGGAATCGAACCCGTGTCTCCACCTTGAGAGGGTGGTGTCCTTGACCGCTAGACGATAGGGCCAAAATGGCTGCGGGACTAGGGATCGAACCTAGGCTAGATGATCCAGAGTCACCTGTGCTACCGCTACACCATCCCGCATTTATTTATATTACGTTATAAGTATACGCAAATCATTACATTTCGTCAAGGGAACTGATAAAATCTATCGCCCGATTTAGTCTTTCCATAGTTTTATCCTTTCCTAAAATCACCATAATATCAAAAAGACCGGGGCCCATGGTCCTGCCAGATAAGGCCATTCTGGTGGGATGGATAATAGCCCCTGCTTTGACCCCTAGTTCCTCACTCAATTCCCGGTAAGCATTTTCCGTTGTCTCCAGATCGAACTCTTCAATGTCGGCCAGCTTTTCACTGGCTTTTTTCAAATACTCTGCCGCATTTTCTTTACGGAAATGCTTGCGCACACCTTTCTCCTCATATGAAAAATCATCTTTATAAAAATACTCTGATGCATCGGCGACTTCAGCCAGAGTTTTCACTCGGGTACGTACAGCACCGACTACCTGTCGCAAATATGCCATTTCTTCAGTGTTCAATTGTTGTGGAATCAGGTTTCTTTCCTGAAAGTACGGTATCACTAAATCAATGACATCATCCATGTCCTTTTTATTTAAATAGTGCCCATTCATCCAGGTAAGTTTCTTGACATCATAGATAGCGGCTGTCTTCCCTACCCTTTCCATGCTGAACTGACGCACTAACTCTGAAAGCGAAAGAATCTCCTCTTCACCCTCAGGTGACCAGCCGAGTAGTGCCAAGTAATTGATTAGAGCTTCCGGTAAATAGCCTAAAGCCCGAAACTCCTCTACAGATGTCGCTCCATGACGTTTGCTCAGCTTGCTGTGGTCAGGTGCTAGAATCATGGAAACATGAGCAAAAACTGGCAATGGATAGCCTAAAGCCTTATAAATTAAAATCTGCTTGGGCGTGTTGGACAGATGCTCTTCAGCCCTGATGATATGTGAAATATGCATTTTGGCATCATCGATCACACAAGCAAAATTATAGGTAGGCGTTCCGTCAGATTTCATGATAATGAAATCATCGAGAACATCATTGTTAAAAGCCACATCACCCCTCAGGAGATCTGGCACTTTCGTTTCCCCGGTATCAGGTACACACAATCTGAGCACTGAGCGATACCCTTCACTCTCTTTTTCCGCCCTCTCCTGTGCAGTCAATTCTCTGCACCGGCCATCATAACGAGGTGCCTTACCTTCCGCTCTGGCCTGCTTGCGCCTGTCGGCCAATTCATCAGCAGTACAGTAACACTTATAGGCCATGCCCTGCTCAAGCAACTCTTGGGATGCCTCGGTATAGAACTCTGAACGTTGGGACTGGTAGTAAGGGCCGTAAGAACCACCTGCATCAGGGCCTTCATCCCAATCGAGCCCCAGCCACCTCAGTGCAGATAAAATGCCGCGAGTGGACTCCTCTGTGGAACGCTCCCGATCTGTATCATCTATCCTCAGAATTAAGCTCCCACCATTGTGACGCGCAAAAAGCCAATTAAATAATGCCGTTCGGGCGCCACCGATATGTAAATTACCTGTAGGACTAGGTGCAAAGCGTACTCTAATTTCTTTATCCACGTTATTTTACCCTCCTGCTTGAATAGATTGCCCGTTTTTCAAGTATACCACAGCTAATAGCAAAAAAACACGCTGGAGCCACTTATAGAGTATGAACTAGGCGATTGCTTCCAATGGCCAGACATTGTAAAATAAGGATAGAAAGGGGGAATAGGCTATGGGGATAAGCAAAACAACTTAGGGTTCCTAGATCTCTTTAAGCCACTCAGAAGAAAGAAGAAGGAGCCGCAAAGTGAGGATGATTTTTACCCTCAAGAAAAGGCCGAGGAATATTGGAAAAAAGCAGCAGCTTATTATCGTGCAGGAAGCTACGATAATGCAACCATCAACTTCCGTCGTTTCGTGGAAATGCTGCTCAGGACAAATTGCTCTGGTTTCATCTCTTCCAGTGAAAATAATCTTTTGGTTCTTGCTAAAAAAGCCTTTGGCGAAATTCCTACAGAAATACGTTCAGCCCTTGTTTTTCTTAACCCACACTATACGCTGGTCAAAAGTGTTTACAGTCCCGCCTTTGTTGATGAGATTTATGAAAAATCAAAGTTCATCGCCGAATGGATTTTCTCTCAAACACCCAAGCATGCACACTTTAACTTAAATATCGAATAAGCATGGCAAAACAAACTACTTTTTCCACAAAAATATATGTGTATTTTAAGACTCCTGCGCAAACCTTATAACGTAAGCAATACTTATAGGGGTGGATCAGGACCCTATTACCCTGATCCATCCGCTAATTCTTAAAGGAGATCGCACAGATGGAAATCAATTGGAAACCCTTTGTTTATGAAAATGACCGCGGCACTTTCGCTGCTTTTCCTGATTTATGTAAAGGATGCGGTTTATGCATCGAAAAATGCCCCACGAAAGTAATTAGATGGTCCAAAAACCTCAGTTTTAATGGCACAGCAACAGTTGAACCGCGCATGACAGGATGCATTGTCTGTGGCACCTGCGAAATGGTTTGCCCCGATACGGCTATTGCCATCTACCGTCACGATGGCAAAAAACCGCTTGGCTGGTGAAAGACAGCTTTATCATTTTTCCTTCCAAACTACTGGTTCAAAAGTAACCACTACCTACCCATCAACACCTTGTCACCGGGTAATTAACTACATATACCCTCAGGAAACGCTATAATACTATCAGAGCATTCACAAACCATGTCGAACTATGAATAACAAAGAAAGTGAAATTAGATATGGACAAAACAAAAAGAAATATCGTCATTGCATTAATGGTAGCAATGTTTCTGGGGGCTATTGAAGGTACTGTTGTAACTACAGCCGTACCAACAATAGTGAAAGACCTCAATGGATTTGGATTGATCAGCTGGATTTTTTCATCATATTTATTAACCTCGGCCATCTCAACACCTGTCTATGGAAAATTAGCTGACCTTTATGGTAGAAAAAGAACGCTTTGTATCGGAATAATCATTTTTTTAGTGGGTAGTTGCCTCTGCGGCCTTTCACAGAATATGTATCAGCTTGTCGCTTCCCGCATACTACAGGGACTCGGCGCAGGCTCCATTTTTACTGTGACCTACACCATAGTAGGTGATATCTTTACCCTTGCGGAAAGAGCAAAAGTTCAGGGTTGGTTAAGTGCTGTATGGGGCATAGCCAGCATCATCGGACCATTTGTAGGCGGGTTTTTTATAGACTACCTTTCCTGGCATTGGATTTTCTTTATAAATGTACCTTTTGGTATTCTATCTATATTTTTATTACAAAGATATTTCAATGAGAGCTTGGAGAAAAAGAAACAAAATATAGATTATGCAGGGATGTTTATGCTTTCTGCTGCCATTATTATTCTTTTAGTTGGCGTACCAGCAGGAGGAAAAAGGACAGCTGTCTCAATAGCACTCACACTTGCTGTATTAGTAATATTTTATTTTATTGAAAAAAAAGCTGCAGAACCCATTGTTCCTTTTGAAATTATCACAAAAAGCAACACAGTCGTTAACACGATCAGCCTTTTAGCCGCTGCAGTCTTAATAGGAGCGGATGTCTATTTACCTATCTATATACAAAATGTATTAGGATTCAGAGCAATAATTTCAGGACTGTCTATGGCCCCCATGTCTGTTTCCTGGCTCATTTCCTCTGTGATCATAGCAAAAGCACTCCCTAAATACGGCGAAAGAGTAGTAATAGGCTTTTCTATATTTGTTTTATTTTTAAGCTGTTTGCTCTTACTCCCGTTGGGTATGGGATCCTCATTAATAACGGTGATCATCTGCACTTTTATCATGGGATTCGGCTTCGGGGGATGCTTTCCAACATTGACTATAGTAATACAAGCATCTATTGACCACAATAAAAGAGGGGCTGCCACAGCTCTCAATTCTCTTGTACGCTCTATAGGACAAACCATAGGTGTAGCTATTTTTGGAGGCATTCTTAATCAGAATATAGTTGAATATTTTAATAATTTGGGTATCAAGGGTATAGATCCGAATGACCTGTATTCAACAGCCAATATATCCACTGTGTCTTTGCAAGACATACAGCTCTCAATAAGTTCGTCACTTCATATAGTATTCCTGGCCTTTATTTGCATTACTGTAGTCTGCTTAGCACTATCTTTTCTTCTACCCAGCGAATTGAAAGGAAAAGACGAGAATGAAATATTATAAAATCAGAGGGCTATGGGTACACCCGCCCTCATGGATTTTTTTCATTGCACTATGAGCATGATCACCCACAATATGAAGGCCGCTCTTGAAGGTAGGATCATCACAGATTGCATGGCAAGGAAAAACAAGGGGCACCAAGCCCACCCTGTTAAGGGTGGGCTTTCATCAAACACCATCATTATCCTGCGCTATAAGGCATATCAACTGCACAGCACTCACTACTTAAACATCTCATCCCCACTCTTAAAACCAAACCCCGGATGATTGTCGAAACGCACAACACCGACAGCTGCTTTCCCCTGCACTGCTTGTTTCACCAATGCAGCACCCTCTACTCCGAAACCGGCACATAATTCAATAGCGCCTATTCCCTGGTCAACCAGTTCTACTGCTACTTTTACTGCCATCTGATAATCCTTCACACCAACCACTGTAAGATGCAAAACAGGTGAATCCACTACCGCCCGGTCCCTTTCGGCATCTGCTTCAGGAGCCACAAAGATAAACGCTGCTTTTAAAGCCACTTCACTACACCTCACTTTCATAATTCATTTTCTGCCTCCACAACGTTAACCTGCATGATTTACTCTCACATGGTTTATTCACCCTCGAAGAGCATTATCCTGCCCGAAAAATAATAAAACTACAGATCAAGACTGGCCTTGACAGAATATTAAACTAGCAATGCAGTTGTGTTGATCGTAGGCTACTATGGTTTGCTTTAGTTGATCGCAGTTGATAGATTGATTATAATAGAGATGAAAAATATTATCGTGAAAAAATGATAGCAGTGGTGAAAAGGAGGTCAATGGCCATGAATAAGGAATTGATTACTGCCCAGGCGCTGGCTGAAGCCCTCGATCTCTCTGTGGAAACCATTTGGAGGTACACTAGAGAGAAAAAAATACCCTGCATTGAACTGGGCAACAGGCAATACCGGTATAGGCTGGAAGATGTAATCATAGCACTTGGCGGCAATGTCCTCAGGGAAAAACCTGACGCCTATAAAACCGAACCCACCAAAAAGCTCACATATGAGGACTACCTGGATATACCGAACGAACCAGGCTGCCGTTTGGAGGTTCTTGATGGCATGCTAGTCAAAGAACCGTCCCCCAGCGTTATACACCAGCGTGCTTCCCGCAAGCTGCAAAGGATTCTGGAAGATTATTTCGAGGAAGTTGACCCAGATGGAGAGATCTTCAATGCACCACTGGATGTTACCCTTCTTGACTGCAACGTAGTCCAGCCGGATCTGTTTTATGTATCAGGGGAACAGACAAATATTGTGAAAGAAGCCCGGATTGATGGGCAGCCTGCATTGGTTGTTGAGGTTATATCTCCTTCCAGTACACGCAAAGACCGGCTACAAAAAATGCAAATTTACCAGAGGGCTCAGATACAACATTATTGGCTGGTTGATCCCCGGGAAAAAACCCTGGAATGTTTTGCCTGGCGTGACGGTGTCTACGCCCTGGTAGCATCCGGTATGGACGAAGATATTGTGGAACATTCGAATTTTGCAGGGTTGTCAATTCCATTGAAATCATTGTGGTCCAAATGAAAACATAGAGGTAAATACCTGACATCCCGAAATATTAT
>DIQC01000012.1:41862-51558 GCA_002426495.1 Thermacetogenium sp. UBA5472 | reverse complement strand
GTTTACATGCGGAATGCGGGATAAAAGAAAGCAGGAATTTTTCTAAGATTGGCGAACTACAACATTAAGTAATTTAATTATGAGAACTCCGAGTCCACTGTCCTGTGGCAATTGCTATGGCAGATGGACCGATAGGGTATATCTGGAAACGGACATGCCTCCCAGTGCGGAAAGGAGATCATGGCTAGGGTTTACCAGCCGGGGTGCTTTTCGTACCCCGGCTTTTTATGTCATGCTGCTCATAAAAGGGGGGGATGTTCCGCGGTTTAATTTATCACAAAAACGCTGTATTACCCCTTGTTTCAGCTATGGGGATATATAAGGCGCAACAGAGTTGGGGCATCAACTCTTAAAGGAGAAGTTGTAAGACCTGCTTTTGCAGGCGTTCTTTAATGATCTTAGAATCCCCTTGCCTTCAGGCATGGGGAGTATGTCAATCTCACATTCCTTTTTCCCATGTTTTAGATTGTCTTTCCCTTCGGGCGGAGGGAAAGACAATCTGGGATTTTTTTGCACTACTAAAAACGCAGTAAACACAGCCGCTTTAACTATCCCTTTTTAGCAGACATTATTGCCGCAGCGTTCCTATCATGAGGTTGTAGCGGTCAGTAGTTAACTGAATTCAATTGAGTATCTCATGTATTATTTTGCCATTAACTGGCACCAAATTGCGGCCTACAGGCAGTATTCTTACCTGTGAATTACGGTTTTTCTGTATATGGCTGTTCAACAAGATAAAATTTAAGAAAGGAGTGGTATCTGTGGAATTTGTCAAGATATCCATTGATGGAAAGGAGGTCCAAGTTCCAGCTGGGATTTCAGTTTTGGAAGCAGCAGAACAGAACGGGATCCACATCCCCCGGCTCTGCCATGATCCGGAACTGACTGCCGCAGGAGCCTGTCGGCTTTGCATTGTGGAAATCGAAGGAAGGAAAAACCTGCCAGCATCCTGTGTCACCGAGGTTACTGATGGCATGGTGGTGCGTACAGAAACAGACGCCATCATAGAGGCACGAAGAACAATTTTAGAAATGATCATTGCCAACCACCCGTTAGACTGTCTCACCTGTGAAAAAATGGGTGACTGTAAGCTGGCAGAATACTGCTACCAGTATGGTGTAACTGAAACCACCTTTATCAACCCTGAACGTCATAGCTACGAACTGGAGGATAGCAATCCCTTCTACGTACGTGATCTCAACAAATGCATCCTCTGCGGCAAGTGTATCAGAGCCTGCGCTGAGATGCCCTGCAAAGACATCATCGATTTTAACTACAGGGGATTTAATACCAAGGTAGGCCCCTTCGGTGATACAGATATGGCCAGCTCTGACTGCGTATTCTGTGGCAACTGTGTGGCGGTCTGCCCCACCGGTGCCCTGACAGAGAAACAGCTGCACGGCAAAGGCCGGAGATGGGAGTATGAGAGGGTGAGGACCACCTGTCCCTTCTGCGGTACAGGCTGCAACTTCAATCTGATGGTAAAGGACGGCAAAGTGGCCGGGGTAACCTCTAACCCGGACAGCCCAGTCAATGGGAAACAGCTCTGTATCAAGGGACGCTTCGGCTGGGATTATATATACAGTGACAAGCGTCTGAAAACCCCTCTGGTCAAAAAGGATGGGGAGTTCGTGCCTGTTTCCTGGGATGAGGCTTATGATACCATCGCTAAAGGCTTTAATGAGATTAAAGAAAAATACGGGGGCAACGCTTTTGCATCTTTAAGTTCAGCCAGGTGTACCAATGAAGAAAACTACCTGGTTCAGAAATTTACAAGGGCGGTGATGGGCACAAACAGCGTCGACCATTGTGCCCGCACATGACACGCGCCGACTGTGGCCGGTCTGGCCACATCATTCGGCAGCGGTGCAATGACCAACTCGATCAATGAAATTCTGAATGCAGACCTTTTATTTTTGATTGGGACAAACGCCACCACAGCCCATCCTATTATCGGTTACAAGATGAAGCAAGCCAAGCGAGCGGGTGCCAAACTGATCGTTGTAGATCCACGGCGCACCGAGCTTGCCGAAGAAGCAGATTACTGGCTCCAGCTCAACCCTGGTACAGATATCCCGCTGCTTAACGGGATGATGCATGTCATCATCAAAGAAGATCTCTATGACAAGAAGTTTGTTGAAGAACGCACTGAAAACTTCGAAGCCCTTAAAGAAACCGTGGAAAAATACACACCAGAACACGCCTCAGAAATAAGCGGCGTACCAGTTGAGGACATCATTGCAGCGGCCCGCCTCTATGCGAAAGCTGACAAAGCAGGGCTTTTCTACACCCTAGGGATCACCGAACACGTTTGTGGAACTAATAACGTGATGAGCACAGCCAACTTGGCAATGCTGACCGGACATCTCGGCCGAGAGAGCACAGGTGTCAACCCCATGCGTGGTCAGAACAACGTCCAAGGGGCCTGCGATATGGGGGCACTACCCAATGTCTACACAGGCTACCAAAAGGTTCCCGACCCGGCTGCACAAAAGAAGTTCGAGAAGGCCTGGGGGGCATCTATGTCAACTGAAGTTGGCCTCATGATCCCTGATATGTTTAATAAGGCTAACTCCGGAGAACTGAAGGCTATGTATATCCTGGGTGAGAACCCGGTGTTGACAGATCCCGATGCCAACCACATCAAATCTGGCCTGGCGAACTTAGAGTTCCTGGTGGTGCAAGAACTCTTCCTGACAGAAACTGCAGAGTACGCCGATGTGATACTGCCAGCAGCCAGTTTTGCGGAAACAGATGGGACCTTCACCAACACCGAACGGCGGGTCCAGCGGGTCCGGAAAGCCATTGAACCACTGCCTGGCAAAGCCAACTGGCAGTCGATCTCGGAAATGGTTACCAGGATGGGTTATCCCATGAACTACAATACAGCCGAAGAGATCTTTGATGAAATGGCATCACTGACACCATCCTATGGGGGGATGAGCTTTGAGCGCATTGACGCCCAAGGGCTACAATGGCCATGCCCAACAGCTGATCATCCGGGCACTAAATTCTTGCACGGAGCTTCCTTTACCAGAGGCAAAGGGCTCTTCCAGGGGATCGAACACGTACCTCCTGCGGAAATGCCTGATGATGAATACCCCATGCTGCTTTCCACAGGCAGGATTCTGTTCCATTATAATGTGACGACACCTTACTCTGCAGATATCAGCAGCATCTGGAATGAGGAATATGCAGAGGTCAACCCCGATGATGCCTCACGGCTGAAAATTGTCACAGGGGACCAGGTCAAGGTAACATCACGTAGGGGTGAAGTTACAACAAAGGTAGAAGTGACAGACAGAGTGCCTCCGGGCGTTATCTGGATGTCCTTCCACTATACAGCAACCCCCACCAATGTCTTGACCAGCGACGCTGTAGACCCCATCACCAAAACAGGGGAATACAAGGTCTGTGCGGTGAAGGTGGAAAGGTTGAGCAACGCATCATAACCATCAAACAGCATAAAACTATGGTTAGAGGGCAGTTAATACTGCCCTCTATTATCCTTAAGGAGTATGAAAAGAGGAGGTGTCGAGTATAGACAAATTGAATAAATAAACGTAATAAATACTTAAGTTTAATAGTTGAGGAGATGTTAAATGATGTTGAAGCATCTACCCATGGAGGAAGCCCGTCAGGCCATCCTGAATAGAATAAAACCTTTGGAGAGTGAGACACTCCCCTCCTTAGAGGCAGTAAGGCACATCCTTGGCGAAGATATCATCGCACCCCATGACCTTCCTCCTTATCGGCAGGCAGCAATGGACGGTTTTGCCGTTTCTTTTAAGGAAAAACAGGGACAGGGGGAAAAGTTTCTTATCAAAAAAATATTGGAGGCAGGGGGTGTGCCTGACTTCAATTTGGAGCCGGGTGAGGCGGCAGGTGTTCTGACCGGAGGCCTCATTCCCCAAGGTACAGAGGCAGTTATTCCCCAGGAGGATGTCAGTATCAATGAGGGTCACATAACTGTTGAACAGTACCCCGCTGGTAACAACATCCGAAGCCAAGGAGAGGATTTCCAGTCGAGGTCAGTGATCGCCAGGAAGGGCACCCGGATCAACCCGGGTCTGATCGCCATCTTGACTGCCTTTGGCTTCCGCCAAATAAAGGCCATTCGACGCCCCAAGGTAGCAATTCTAAGCCTGGGAAAAGAAATTGTTCCCTATGATCAAGACCCCGCACCCGACCAGGTGCGTGACAGCAATGGTCCGCTCCTCTCTTCGTTGGTCACCCTGCAAAGCGGTCTGCCATCAGTGACTGTTTCCCAGTCCTCTCCGGGGAAAGAACTCCACTCCCTGGTACAGCAGGCAGACATGGTGGTTACAATTGGAGGAACAGCGGACGGCAGCAACGACCAGGTCTGCGACCTGTTGGAGAATGCCGGTGCAGAGCCGATTTTTCAGGGCTACCAAGTAAAACCAGGCGGCCATACCTGTGCCTTAGTTCAAGATGGTAAGCCAGTAATTATGCTTTCTGGAAACCCAGTGGCCTGTTTTGTAGGCTACTACCTCCTAGCTTACCCGGTGCTGCGTGCACTGCAAGGGCAGAATTCTGAATTAAGGCGTTTTCCTGCTGTGGCCACCAGTCCCTACCCTAAAAAGGGTGGGCCCAGGCGTTTCCTGCTGGGCTATGCCCTTTGTAGCCCTCAAGGCTGGAGGGTGGCTGTACTCCCTGCTCAGAAATCCAGCATGCGGCGCTCTCTCGCTGACTGTAACTGTTTGATCGATCTGCCAGCAGGACACCCACCAGTAACACCAGAATCAGAGGTGTCCATCATTCCCATCCTAGATCTTACGTAGACACAGGGGGACGGTTCTTTTAGGGTTCAATAGGAAGTCTCGCGCAAGAAAAGCTCAAAGATCATATTACAACTGATTTTTGAGCTTTTTGTTGATTATATGCGATTAAAGATCACACGCAATATTTTAGATTGCCCAAGAAGAAGGGAATTGCTGTCAGACAAACGTATGGGATATCAATCTTCTTTTCTTACTTTGGGAGAAAGTAATTTCTCGCGTTCATAGTTTACTCCCGGTCTCTTTTAACCCACCGGCTCAGCGGACATGCTAGGCAAACAATAAAGGCGATAGCCGCATTTTATGGCTATCGCCCGGTGTCACTTAATATTATTATTTAGCCGATCTCATCCTCGTTCTTACCTGCGTCTGGTATGAAGAGCGGTTCACCGTATTTGTCCTTGCCAAAGTCTTCGATGACTTTTTGGGTATCTGATGATACTAGAAACTCAACAAAGGCTTTAGCCCCATCAGCATTGATTTTATCATTTTTCTCAGGATTTACCTGCATGACGTGGTAAATGTTGAGCAGAATCTTATCTCCTTCTACCAGCACCTCAAGATCCAGGTTTTCCTTCTGGGCAAGGTAGGTGCCGCGGTCGGTCAAGGTATAGGCCTGCTTCTCTGAAGCCATTCTCAATGTATCTCCCATGCCGGCGCCTGCTTCAACATACCAGTCTCCCTCTGGTTTAACATCCATCTTTTCCCAAACCGCTTTTTCCTTTTTGTGAGTGCCTGAATCGTCTCCACGTGAGACAAATGTGCCTTCATTGTCCATTAGCTTTTGAAAAGCATCTGCTGCAGATTCTATTCCCTTGATTTGGGTGGGATCAGCTGCAGGGCCTACAATAACGAAGTCGTTGTGCATGACCAGTTGATAATTCATAACATCATTGTTATCAACAAGCTCCTGCTCTGATGCCGGGGCGTGGGTTAAAAGAACATCTGCATCTCCTGCTTCACCCATCCTCAGCGCCTCACCAGTTCCGACAGCGATTGTGCTGATTTCATAGCCTGTTTCTTCTTTAAAAAACGGAATAAGCTCGTCTAGCAGCCCCGTATCCTGGGTACTAGTGGTTGTAGCCAGAATGACCTTTGTGTTGGCGGGTTCCTCTGTTTCCTGCGGTTCCTCACCGGCACAACCGGCAACTGCCATAACTAGGGCTAGCATTAGGGCCAACATAATGCTCACTATTGATTTTTTGCGAATCATTTCCTTCTCCTTTCGTTCATAACCATAACCTTAATGAAGTTCGCTGCTCTTTTTTGGTCACCTCCTGTAAAACATATTGAGGGTTATCCCTGGTGAAAAAACAAAAAACCAGGTGCGAGAAATACATAACCTGGTCGTCATGAACTCCTTTCCGCACTGGGGGGCATACCCGTTTCCAGGTATACCTAACGGTTCGCCTGCCGTGGCTTCACAGCTGTAGGACAGTGAACTCGGAGAAATATTCAGTTTAAGTAACCATTCTCTATCATAGGCGAAAATCCTTTTTTTTGCCGTGAATGGCTTGCTGTATGAAGACACCTTGCACAATTCCATAAAACAACTGGATATTACTCTGAATGAAAAAGTTGATACCAAAGAGCTGATTACGATGAATGCCAGTAAAGTAGCCAAAAAAGTGAGCAGTGCCTTTTTGAATCTGGACATATGGTATAATCATAGTGTAAAGGCGTGCCTCTTTCATCTACCGGAGGAGTTGTACTTGCAGTGGCTGCAGAACTGAAGAACGGCGATACAAAACAAGAAAGGGTCAACCTTTTGGGCGAATTGTCTGGTTCAATTGGGGATCTGGGTACCTTTCTCCCTTATGTTCTCGGGGTGGTCTCTTTAGGTGGTTTTAGTCTGGCCAGCATTTTTACAGGGTTTGGGCTTTTTTATGTTTTTTGTGGCTGGTTTTATAGGATACCGATGGCGGTTCAACCCATGAAGGTAATATCAGCTGCTGTACTCGTTCATAACCTGACCCCTGGTGAGGTTGCGGCAGGGAGTTTGATGATTGGCCTGGTCTTGTTGGTGCTGGGATTGACTGGCCTCATCGAAACTATAGCACGAATTACTCCGCAAGGAGTGACTAGCGGTATTCAGGTAGGGTTGGGGCTTTCGTTGGCTATCCTGGGAGTGAAGATGATCGGCAAAGACCCAGTCCTGGGTTGGATAATCATGATACTGATGCTGCCTCTGCTAAAAAGTAAGCGCTTCCCTGCGGCGATCATGGCAATCGTAGTAGGAACAGCAATAAACCTTCTGCTGCACCCTGGCCTGGCTCTTCCTTCTATCTCCATTGGAATACACCTCCCCACCATCACACTACCTACAGTTGCGGATTTCAACAGAGGGTTTTTCTTGGCCGCCTTACCACAGTTGCCCCTGACATTGACTAATGCCGTCCTGGTTACCGCAGCCATATCACATCAGCTTTATGACAACCAAGCAGCCCGTGTTAATAACAAAAACCTCTGTATAACTATGGGAGCTGCCAACCTGATAGTTGCTCCTTTCGGAGGCTATACCATGTGCCATGGCAGCGGTGGAGTTGCCGCTCACCACCGGTTTGGCGGCAGAACAAAGTATACCACCTATTTCATCGGCTTTGCACTGCTGGCCATAGGACTCTTCTTAGGAGATGATGGAGCACAGATCCTGAGACTGATCCCTGAAGCCGCTTTAGGCTGTCTGCTTTTTTTCAGCGGCGTCGACCTGGCCTCGGCAGCCAAAGGCATCGATAACCGCAGTCAATTCTTCCTGGTCCTTACTGTGGCTGCACTGACTCTGGCCATCAACCCAGCTGTTGCCTTCATCGCTGGTTTCATTCTAGCCAAAGGGATGGAGAAGAAGTGGATCAAGATATGATTTTTAGAGAGACGCGGGGACGGTTCTCGCGTCTCACGCCTTTAATAAACCATTGTTCCGGAAACAAAGCGGCGGGTAACTTCAGACTGGGGCTCTGTGAAGATCTGCGGCACCGGCGTCTTTTCTATGAGATTACCCTCATAGAGGAAAATAGCCTCATCTGCCAGGCGCTTCGCCTGGAAAAGATTATGAGTAACAATCAGCACAGTGGTGTGTGTGGTTTCATGGATCCGCTGCACAAGTCTTTCAATCAAGGCGACACTATCAGGATCCAGATTTGCCGTAGGTTCATCCAGCAGCAGTATCTGTGGCCTAAAGGCCACTGCTCGGGCGAGAGCCACCCTCTGTGTCTCCCCACCGGAAAGCTTCAAGGCATTGCGCCCACTGAAATCGCTCATCCCAACAAAGGACAGTGCCTCTTTTACTCTTGTCTGTAGTTCAGGGCACTTGATACCGCGCAGCCTTAGTCCATAAGAAACATTCTGATAAACGCTGGCGTTGAACATATAGGTATGCTGAAAGACCATGCACATCTGTCGCCGCAACCTAAGGAGCATAGAATCCCCCGCCTTACCGGTATCGAACCCCTGAAAGATGATCTGACCATGACTGGGTTTTTCCAGTAGATTAAGCAGTTTGAGCAGTGTGCTCTTTCCCGATCCATTAGGTCCCATAATTGCATAAATCTTATTTTCTTCGAATTGTAGGTTTTCGATGTGAAGGACTGGAACACCATCATATTCTTTGATCACATCATTAAGCTCAAAGAGCATTTTTGTCATCTCCATCACTCTCTCAACTAGCCCAATTTAGAATTATCAGCACGCATCAATATAGTGCTTACAATAAAAGACAAAGTCAACAGGATCAATCCGAGAACGATAGCAAACTCGAAATTGCCCTGACGCGTCTCCAAAACAATAGATGTGGTCAATACCCTGGTTTGATAGCGCACATTCCCCCCTACCATCATCACTGCTCCCACTTCGCCGAAAGAGCGGCCAAACCCAGTCATCACTCCGGCTAGAATACCTGCCCGCGCTTCTTTGATGACAACCCAGGCGGCCTGCCTTTCACTGGCCCCCAAAGTCCTGGCTGTATCCACAGACAGCTTTTCCTTGGCGGCAATAGCCGCTGCCGAAAGCCCGGTGATAATGGGTGTAGCCAAAAGCACCTGAGCAATAACCATCACCGACGGGGTAAAGAGAATATCTAGAGCACCTAAGGGGCCGCTGCGGGCAAAGAGCAGGTAAACCAGCAGCCCTGCTAATACAGGAGGAAGGCTCATCAGTGTATAGGTAAGCCGCATCATTAGCTTCCTGCCCGGGAATTTTTTTAAACCTAATACTGTTCCCAGTGGTATACCCAGAAGAGCACTGATCACAACAGCGGTAGTCGAAACTGACAGTGAAAGACCAACGATTCCTGCCAGTTCCCCTCCCCGGGAGGATAAAAATTGCCATAACCAATGGAATAAACCGCTATCTGTCATTTACCTTACTCCCTATTAAAACTGCAATTTTCTTACGAGCGATACCATTACTATCCTGAGCATTTTCAATTTACCCGCACCAGTTATACATACTTTCCCTCTAGTTGCTTAATAAAAAAATAAATGCCTGAACATTATCTCCTGCAAAAGAGGTTCCTTGTTCAGGCTACTCAATATTGGAACGGGATTACCTCCTTTCCAAATACGGGAGGCTCAGTGGTTTCCCACCATGCCCTGGGCTGAAAACCATAGCTAGAAGGCCGCAGGTTCCCAGTCTCGGAGTTGTTATAATAATTATTTCGCTATTTTTCTCTAAAATCCTTTAAAATTGTACACAAAAAACCTGGGCTGCGCTTCTCCTCCCAGGTTCTTGCATATTGACATACTCCCCATGCTGAGGGCCTGCCCGTCGCTGCCTATTCGGCTGGCGGGCGGCAGTCGCGCCTACCCACCCAGTGGGCAGGCAACGGATTCTGCTTCATCGAAGGATGCCAGCCCCGGCCGGCTTGTCGGTAGACAGGTAAGCCGATCTGCCGACAGGCAGA
>DIQC01000012.1:34012-41607 GCA_002426495.1 Thermacetogenium sp. UBA5472 | reverse complement strand
CAGACCGACCTTACTCCAACTCCATAATGTCTATACGTGACACAGGAGAACCATCCCCTTGTGACACAGTGTATCAATTCTTTCTTGCTCCGGATGCTTCTGCGGCATTAAGACGGGCCAGGGATCTCCTCAGGGCTAGCTCTGCCCGCAGGTGATCCAGATCCTCTGACCTTTGCTGAATGCGCCTTTCTGCTCGTTCTTTAGCTTGTTTCGCTCTAGCTACATCGATACTTTCGCCACGCTCTGCGGAATCTGTAAGAATGCGCAAAACATTGTCTTTCATCTCGAAAACACCCGCATCACAGGCAACATAGTGACGACTACCACTCTGCAGATACTTGATCACCCCGATATCCAAGGTGCCAATGAAAGGTGCATGATTGCGCAGAATGCCCAATAGACCCTCTGTGGAGGGAATGACTACCCCTTCCATCTGCTCATCGACCACTACCCTCTCAGGGGTTATAATCTCTATACTGAAGCTGCTCCATTTACCCTTGACCTGTTCAGCCACTTAACTGACAGCCTCCATTTCCTCTCGCCCCCGAGCCACAACATCATCTATATTGCTGGCATAGACAAAACATTGCTCCGGAATATCATCATGCCGGCCATCCAGGATCTCCTTAAAGCCTCTCACTGTCTCCTTGATGGGAACATACGCCCCGGACCTTCCTGTAAATGCCTCTGCCACAAAGAATGGCTGTGAAAGGAAACGCTGAATTTTGCGCGCCCGCGCCACTGTTTGTTTATCTTCCTCAGAGAGTTCATCCATGCCCAGGATGGCGATAATATCCTGCAGTTCTTTATAGCGCTGTAAAACCTCCTGTACCCCTTGAGCTACCTTATAGTGCTCATCCCCAACGATATTGGGGTCAAGCAGACGAGAAGTGGAATCTAGAGGGTCAACAGCAGGATAAAGTCCTAGTTCTGCAATCTGGCGAGACAAAACCACGGTACCATCTAAGTGCGCAAATGTTGTGGCAGGTGCCGGGTCAGTCAGGTCATCTGCGGGAACATAAACAGCCTGCACAGAGGTGATCGAGCCCTTTCTGGTGGATGTAATGCGCTCCTGAAGCAGTCCCATATCAGTAGCCAGTGTAGGCTGATAGCCCACCGCAGATGGCATTCTGCCTAACAAAGCAGATACCTCGGAACCGGCCTGTGTAAAACGGAAGATGTTATCGATAAAAACCAACACATCTTGCCCTTCCACATCACGGAAATACTCCGCAATTGCCAGGCCAGAAAGCCCTACTCTCATTCGTGCTCCGGGGGGCTCATTCATTTGCCCGAAAACCATAGCAGTCTTTTCCAGAACACCAGACTCGCCCATCTCCAGATAGAGGTCGTTCCCCTCTCTGGTGCGTTCACCAACACCGCAGAAAACCGAGAAACCGCCGTGCTCATAGGCAATATTGCGAATCAATTCCTGAATAAGAACTGTTTTGCCTACCCCTGCACCGCCGAACAGTCCAATTTTGCCTCCCTTGGCAAAGGGAGCCAACAGATCGACAACCTTGATCCCTGTTTCCAAAACCTCCCTGGCTGGGCGCTGCTCAACAATAGGAGGAGCAGGGCGATGAATGGGATAATACTCTTCCACCTCAACAGGGCCCTTGCCATCAATGGTCTCACCCAATACATTGAATAATCTTCCCAGTGTTTCTCTCCCCACAGGCATCTTAATCGGGGCTTTTGTATCTAAGGCTCGCGCTCCGCGCCTAAGCCCATCTGTAGAAGACATAGACACACAGCGAACACTGTTATTGCCCATGTGCTGCGAGGCTTCAAGTACAATTTCTAAACCCTCGGGCATTGTCTTCTTGATCTCTTCATCCTGATCTTCACTGCTAATGGTTATGGCATCGTTGAGATCAGGGAGCTGATCGGGAGGAAATTCAACATCCACGACAGCACCGATTACCTGTACAACTGTGCCATAAGTTTTCTCTTCCACACCTTTTACCTCCTTCATCCTTCCAGGGCACCTGCTCCACTGACAATTTCGGAAATCTCCGAGGTAATTCCCGCTTGACGCAGTTTATTTGCCAAGAGTGACAGATCATCGATCATTTCCTTAGCATTCTCTGAAGCACTGCTCATAGCGATCATACGCACCGCTTCCTCACTTGCCTTGGACTCCTGTAGAGCACGGAAGACCACCGCATTGATGAAGCGAGGCAGGAGCATATCTAGAACACCCTGGGGATTGGGTTCGATTATATAATCAGGAATTATGCCAAAATCCCTTTCTTCCTCTTCTTCCTGTTCCGGAGCAACCAAGGGTAGAAGCTTATAAACCACAGGCTGCTGCTTTCCTGTAGATATATACTCCGTATAGACAAGATTCACTTCGTCTACGATATTTCCTTTGTACAGCTCAACAAGAGTACGAGCAATACCTTCTGCCTGTGCTACGGCGGGTTTTTCACCGAGAGCCAGGAATTCTGCTAGCAAATCAACGTTCCGGCGCCGGAAATAATCCCGTCCCTTCGTACCGACAATGATGACCCCAGCCTGCTCATCCTGAGCCATCGCCAGTTCCGCCCTGTGGATAATATGAGAATTATATCCGCCGCAGAGCCCGCGATCAGAGGTGAACACCACATACCCCACATTATGTCTTTCCCGAGGACGGAAAAAAGGATGTGATATCTCACCGAAATTCTCGGCAATCCTTTTGATCAATTCATCGATCTTTTCAGAATAAGGACGAGCTGAAACTACCCTTTCCTCGGCACGACGCAGTCGTGCTGCTGCTACCATCTGCATGGCCTTGGTAATCTGTTCGGTATTTTGAATGCTCCTGATACGCCGTTTAATTTCTCTTGTCTGTTCCGCCAAATGCTGTCACCACCTTTGCTGATCAGGCAGTTCTCTGGATGGAAAAGGCAGCACTAAATTCATCCATGAATCCCTTGATCACCTTAGTCATCCGCTCTATCAACTCATCGGATAAGATTTTCTTTTCCCGAATCTCTGAGAGGATTTCGGGATGATCACTCTTCAGAAAACGCAGGTACTCTCTTTCGAAATCCAGGACAGCTTCTACTGGCAGCTGATCCAGGAAACCGCTGGAACCTGCAAAAAGAACAGCTACCTGCTCCTCGACAGGCATCGGGACATACTGCCCCTGTTTTAGGATTTCTGTCATTCTTTCGCCCCGTACAAGGCTAGCCATGGTTGCTTTATCCAGGTCTGATCCGATCTGGGCAAAGGCAGCCAGCTCACGATACTGAGCGAGATCAAGACGCAGCCTACCAGCGACCTGGCGCATAGCCTTGATCTGAGCTGAACCACCCACACGAGAAACAGAAATTCCCACATTGATAGCCGGCCTTACACCTGCGTAAAACAGGTCCGGCTCCAGATAAATCTGACCGTCGGTAATAGAGATCACATTTGTGGGGATATACGCCGAAACGTCTCCTGCCTGTGTTTCAATGATGGGTAAGGCAGTCAGCGAACCCCCTCCCAACTCATCACTGAGTTTTGCCGCACGCTCCAGCAGACGAGAGTGAAGATAAAAAACATCCCCTGGGAATGCTTCCCGTCCGGGTGGCCGCCGCAAAAGCAGAGAAAGCTCCCGATAGGAAACAGCATGCTTGGATAGATCATCATAAACGACTAAAACATCCTGGCCGTTGTACATAAACTCTTCACCGATGGCACACCCAGCATAAGGTGCCAGGTATAGAAGCGGCGCAGGTTCGCTGGCTGTTGCCGCAACAACGACAGTGTAGTCCATGGCCCCTGTTTCCTGGAATTTCTCCACAACACCTGCAACACTTGACGCCTTCTGGCCTATAGCTACATAAATACAGATCACGCCCAGCCCCTTTTGGTTGATGATGGTATCCACACCCAGGGCAGTTTTACCAGTCTGGCGATCACCGATGATCAGTTCCCGCTGGCCGCGTCCGATAGGGATCATCGAATCCACAGCTTTCAAACCTGTCTGTAAAGGTTGCTTTACCGGCTGGCGCTCGATGACACCCGGGGCCAAATACTCAACAGGCCTATGATTGCTGGCCTCAATAGGACCCTTGCCATCAACAGGCTGCCCCAGAGCATTGACGACTCTGCCGATCATAGCATCACCGACAGGCACCTCTACAATCCTACCTGTACTCTTAACAGTATCTCCCTCTTTGATATGTGCATACGGGCCAAGGATAACAACACCGATGTTGTCCTCCTCCAGGTTTAACACCATCCCGTAGACCTCACCGGGGAACTCCAGCAGTTCACCGGCCATAGCCCTTTCCAGACCATATACCCGGGCGATACCATCCCCTACTGTTATAACTGAACCCACATCCGCTACATCTATTTCTGCTTTATAGCGCTCGATTTGGGTCTTGATGAGAGAACTTATCTCTTCAGCACGAATGCCCATTTTACATTTCCACCTCACGCTTTCCTGACGAACTTCCTATAATGCGTGCATCCATCATCTCTAAATGTTTGGTCATACTTCCATCATAAACCCGGTCTCCGATTTTGACCACTAACCCTCCAATTAGCTCCGGCTGCACGCGTATCTCAAGTTCAATCTTCTTTCCTGTGGCTTTTTGCAAAACATCCTGAAGCCTCGTCTCATATTCTGATTCCAGGGGAAAAGCGGTTCTGACTTCAGCAACAACGATGTTCATATGCTGGCGATAGAAATCATGGTAGGATTTCCGAATGTCCTCAAAGCTGCGCTCACGGTGTTTATCAATGAGAATTTCCAGGAAACCGATTACCACCTGTGAGATGCGCCCATCCATGATGCTGGTGATTATCTCCTTTTTTACATGAGTGGGAACACGTCGGAATTCCATGACTTCCTTAAGCCCCGGTTCCTGTCTACAGAGATCAGCCACCTGATCCAGCTCATTAGCCACTTCATCCACTATGTTCATCTCACATGCAACATCAAAAAGCCCTTTAGCATAACGGCGTGCTACCGCTTCTTTGATCAATGAATTTCCCCTGCCTCACTTAAAAAATCATCAATCATCTTCATATTGTCTTCTGCATTAATATTACGTCTCAATATCTTTTCTGCACCCATAATAGCCAAAGTACTTACCTCTTGGCGCAGATCTTTTAAGGCCAGATCTCGCTCAAGCCGAATCTCCTGACGCGCTTTTTCTAACATGACAGCTGTTTCATCCCGAGTCTGGGCCAGAAGTGCTGCCCGTTCATCCTCCGCCATCTTGTTAGCTTTGGCGATGATGTCCTGGGCTTCTTCCCTAGCTCCGGCAATCTTCTCCTGGTATTCCTGAAGAAGAGCTGTCGCTTCATTACGGCTGTCCTCGGCATCGGAAATATCTTTGGCGATCCCTTCGCTCCTGTTATCAAGAAAGTTTAGGACTGGATTCAGCCCAAACTTATAAAGGACAAAGAGAATCAAGAAGAAGTTCAGAAAAGACCAAATAACTGTTGATAGATTAATTGACACTTGCTAGTCCCCTCCAACAACCGGGTCGAGTAATATCCAGGGGCGTACACGCTGATGTGATGCGCCCCTGGATACTTGGATACGATTACTCCCAGTCACCATCCCGGTTCGTGATTACCGGCTATCGCCAAATAATTTTATATTCATGAGATAGTAACAACCATAGACCTTTCCCCTGCACAAAAAAACATAGTCAGGGCTAAAAAGGGGCTACCTTACATTCTCATGAGCAGCATAAAAGCTATCAGAAGGGCGTAAATTGTCAGCGCCTCCATAAAAGCAAGAGCAATAATCAGCGTTGTCCGTATTTCGCCTGCCACTTCCGGCTGACGAGCCATCCCCTCCAGAGCTTTCGCTGACGCATTACCCTGACCAAGTGCAGGGCCGATAGTACCGATACCCATTACCAGTGCCACAGCCAATGCAATAATTGCAGATGTCATATCCATTTCTGTTTCTCCCTCCTTTCCACACCTATCTCTTCCTCATAGTTTCTAATAGATTCTTATAGATAAATTCTCATGCTTAGTGAGCTTCTGCTGTTGCAGATGAGATATAAATAGCAGTTAAGGTTGTAAACACAACAGCCTGGATAAACCCAAAAAGCAAACCCAACATTTGCATGAGACTAGGAACAAAATATGGAACAAGACTGAATAAAACGACAACAACCATTTCTTCGCCGAAAATGTTGCCGAAAAGACGCAAAGACAGCGAAAGAGGCCTGACAAGCTCCTCAATGATATTTAAGGGAAGCATCAGGATAATGGGCGAGCAAAACTTTTTCAGATAGCGGACGACACCATGCTCACGGATCCCTGCATACTGGGTGGAGAAAAAAGCGATAAGAGCAAGTGCTACAGGAACACTCAATGTACTGGTTGGCGCCTTAAAACCCTCAAACTGACCTGCTAAAGGCAGGATACCTGACCAGTTGGAAAATAAGATAAAAAGAAACAAAGTACATAACAGAATAAAATAACGGCGTGCCTGCTCTCGCCCCATAATCCCGGAAAAATAATTGAGCAGCCCCTCCACTGTGTATTCGGCAGCACACTGAAAGCGTCCGGGCACTTTTTCCATTTTACGGGTGGCCAGGAAAAATATCAAAACCAATACAACCATAATTGCCCACATAGTTGTCACATGGCCTGTTACCTCAAGCCCACCTATTGAAAACAGGACTTCTGCTTCTTCCATTAAAATACCCCTTTCCGAGCGTCTTGATCAGTACAACATCCCGCTACGAAGAGCCCTTCTTCTTCCAGGGATGTTTCTTGCTCTCCTTGTATTCTTGTATTATAGAAACATTCTTCATGACAATCAACCCCAGCCCAGTCCCGGCCAACATCCATATCTCACGGCCAAAATAGTAGACCAGGAATATTGTCAGGAAATTTATGAAGAAACGGTTGATATAGCAATTCATAACAGCGCTTAGGGACTCTTTTGGTGAACGATCTTCGTGCTTTTTTAACGTCCACCGCAGATAGTAATAGTTGCCCACACTAACTGCTGTCCCAATGATAATACCGATGAGCAAGGATTTCCAGATCACCTTTCCTCATCACTCCTTATTCCCTCCACTTCCCTTATCATTGTTGTCCAGCATCTCATTTATCATATGAAATATAGTACGGAATCCTGCAGCAATACCAAAAAGGGAAAAAATAATCGTCATCCAGTAATTAGTTTTGCCAAAGATCAATTTGTCTAAGTAATGACCCATATAATAGCCTATGAGAACGGCTGCTGCAAGAGTTATGCCGATGTTTGTCATTAAACCTAGGGTCTTCCATAGGTTCTCAGGTTTCTTTTTTTTCTCCAATTGCCAACCACCAATCTTTTTAAAAAAATCCTTAATAAAAAGATTAAATATTTACTTCTCTCTTATTTGCCAAATTCCTGCTTTAATTATGAATTAATATATTGGAAAATCATGTCGTTTATTTTGGAGAATAAGCATCAGGTGCTTCTCCCCTGCCAAAATAGGCTTTCACAGCCTGGAGGATGCGTCTGGCAGCCATCCCGTCCCCATAGGGATTGACAGCATTAGCCATCTTCAAATAAGCATCCTGATCATCAAGGAGAAGATTGACCTCACTCTTCACCCGCTGGGGATCAGTTCCGATCAGCCGAGCTG
>DIQC01000012.1:6552-33855 GCA_002426495.1 Thermacetogenium sp. UBA5472 | reverse complement strand
GATCAGCCGAGCTGTACCAAAAGCAGCTGCTTCAGGCCTTTCTGTCACCTCACGCAAAACCAACACCGGTTTCCCCAGTGCCGGAGCCTCCTCCTGGATTCCCCCAGAATCTGTTAGAACCAGATGGGACACCTTCATCACATTGATGAAGGGGAGGTAATCCAGAGGCTCTGTCAGATAAACTCGCTCAACCCCGCGCAATACGCTGTTTACCTCTCGGCGCACTGCCGGATTCTTATGCATAGGAAAAACAACCCCTACATCCGGATGTGATCCTAACACCTCTCGTAGAGCATGATAAATGTTCTGCAGCGGTGCCCCCAAATTTTCTCGCCTGTGAGTTGTCAACAAAATGACTCGCTTATTCTCCTGAAATGGACGGGCAAGCTCGGGTGTGAGAGCAAAAGGTTTTTCCAAAGCCTGATAAAGGGCATCGATGACCGTATTACCTGTAACAAAAGCCCCCTTGCTATCGATCCCCTCTTTCAAGAGGGCTTCCCGGGATCTATCTGTAGGAGCAAAGTGCAGATCAGCTAGGCGTGTTGTAAGCACCCTATTTACCTCTTCAGGAAAGGGTGCATATTTTTGATAGGTACGCAACCCTGCCTCTATGTGCCCCACAGGTATTTGACAGTAGAAAGCAGCCAGAGCACCGGTAAAGGTAGTTGTCGTATCCCCCTGCACCAGCACCATATCAGGGCGCTCCCTTTGCAGGATACCCTTCAAACCACTCAACACAGCTATAGTAACATCAAACAGATCCTGCCCCTGACGCATAATCTCCAGATCATAATCAGGTTTGATATTAAAGGCTTCCATTACCTGGTCAAGCATCTCTCGATGCTGAGCAGTCACCACTACCCTGCTTTCCACATCGGCACAGGATTCTAATTCACGAACCACCGGGGCCATTTTAATGGCCTCTGGCCGTGTGCCAAATACACTTAAAATTTTAATGTTTTCACTCTTTGCTTTCATGATTTCTTTCCACACATATATATTCTTTTTCGATCAATTTTTCAATATGCCGCTCCATAGCCAGTCCGATATCTGCGCCATATTCCTCTTCCAGCACGAACATCAAAGAAACCGCAGTTTGGGCTACATCCAGCAGCTCCCGTAGGATCATGTCCATCACCTGCTGTTCGCTCATCTCAGTACGCTCGCCGCTCATCCCTCGGAATTTGCCGATAGCCTGAGCTAGTTCCCCTGTTTCCTCCATCAGCTTGAATGCTGTCGATTCCAGTGTCGGCTGCAGATTATTCAAGCGAGGCAGAGTGATATCCTTTGTCTTCATTTCTTCCACTTTGACCATCATCTCCCATATTGTAATCTCCCAAACAGAGCAGCTCAACTCCGGATTCCCGGAATAAATCAGCTGCCATCTGGTCAGGGTAATTCCCTTGATAATAAACACTCTTAATACCAGCATTACAGATCATCTTGGCACACATAATGCAGGGTTTATGAGTGATGTAAAACGCTCCCCCCTTAATGGAAACGCCATGATAAGCTGCCTGAATAATGGCATTCTGCTCTGCGTGCAGACCGCGGCACAGTTCATGACGTTCACCGGAGGGAATGTGAAGCTGCTCTCTCATACACCCCACCTCACTGCAATGGGGAACACCTGTAGGAACACCATTGTAGCCTGTACAGAGAACCTGCCGCTCTTTGACGATCAGTGCTCCCACCTGACGCCTGAGACAGGAGGAACGCTTCGCCACAACCTGTGCGATTTCCATGAAGTATTCATGCCATCCAGGCCTTGTCAAAATTCACCACCCCCAAATATTGAAGCCAGAAACCGGATGTCAGGTGTCGGAAAAAACCTTCTTCTATTAACCAACGGGAAAAGCAGAAGTCAGAAACCTGAAATATCTGGAAACTTCCGTGCATTGGCTAAAGAAATGGCACACATAGTCCGGCAACATTTACAACCACTTTGCATAACTTAATTTCCCCAATCACTAACCACCAACTTGCCACCCACTAACCACTCACTTCCAGTCCCATGCAGCGACAGTCACCGAGAGGGTGAGACGCGAGAACCGTCCCCGTGTCTCCTATTATACCGGATATTCAGCGCACAGCTTTTGAACGATCCGCTGTGCTTCCTGAAGTTTTCCATGTTCACCCGGAGAGGAGAGGACCAAATGGATGGCAGTTCCTATCTGTTCCATCTCCTTCTCCCCCATTCCCCTGGAGGTCACTGTTGGGGTACCGATTCTGATGCCACTGGTTACCCGTGAGGGTTGAAGATCACCAGGCACCATGTTTTTATTCACAGTTATGCCGGCCTCATCCAGCATTAATTCGGCATCTTTTCCAGTGAGGTTTTTGCTGCGCAGATCCACAAGCAGCATATGGTTATCAGTTCCCCCGGAGACAAGGCTGAACCCGAATTGCTGCAAAACCTCTCCCAATACAGCGGCATTGCGGACAACTTGGGTGATATAGCTCTGAAACTCATCTGTTCCCGCTTCCTTCAGGCATAAAGCCTTGGCAGCGATAACATGCATAAGGGGCCCGCCCTGAAGCCCCGGAAATACTGCGCTATCGATCTTTTTGGCGAACTGCTCCTGGCACAAAATCAGGCCACCCCGGGGCCCGCCCAGTGTCTTGTGTGTTGTTGAGGTAACAAAATGAGCATGAGGAACAGGGCTGGGATGGACTTTCGCCGCTACCAAACCAGCTATATGAGCCATATCCACCATTAAATGGGCCTCGCATTCCTCGGCAATTTCAGCAAATGCTTGAAAATCAATCACCCGCGGATAAGCGCTTGCCCCGGCGATGATCAGCTTAGGATGCACCTGAAGAGCCTTTTTTCTAATATCCTCATAGTCTATAAAGCCATCACTATTGACTCCGTAATTATAATTTTCATAATACTTCCCTGAAATATTGGCGGGAAAACCGTGTGTCAGATGCCCGCCGTGGGCCAAAGCCATCCCCAAAATGCGATCCCCTGGTTTTAATGCCGCAAAATAGACAGCCAGGTTAGCCAGTGCCCCAGAATGGGGCTGCACATTGGCATGTTCCGCCCCAAAAAGCTCTTCAGCTCGTTTGATAGCCAGTTCCTCTGCGAGATCAACACACTGGCAGCCGCCATAATAACGCTTACCAGGATACCCTTCTGCATATTTATTGGTTAAAACACTCCCCTGAACTGCCATGACCGCCTGACTGGTGTAATTTTCTGAAGCAATCAATTCCAGCTTTTCCCGCTGCCGTTTCTCTTCACAGCGGATAGCTGCAGCCAACTCTATATCCTTGGGCATAAGATACTGCTCAATAAGGTCCATCCTGTTATTCCTCCATTATTATAGTTTGGAGCAATGGCAATATTTTTCTTCGATGGCCTTGATCTTAGCGATCCTTTTTTCATGACGTCCACCTTGAAAGGATGCATCCAGCCATGTCTCTACAATCTCACAAGCAAGGCCTGGACCAGTCACCCTCTCCCCTAGGGTTAATACATTAGCATCATTGTGCTCCCTGGCAGCCCGAGCAGTAAAGGTATCGTGACAAAGAGCCGCCCTGATCCCAGGTACTTTATTGGCAGCCATCACCATACCGATCCCTGTTCCACATACCAATATCCCATAGCTGCTCTCTCCACCGGCAACAGATTCCGCAACCACAAGTGCGATATCCGGGTAATCCACAGACTGAGCAGTTTCTACACCGAAATCCGTAAATATTGCCCCTTTATCCTGGAAATGCTCTATAATGCTCTTTTTTAAGTTTAAGCCGGCATGGTCGCAGCCAATAGCGATAGATACCCCTTCCACACCCACAACAACTCCTCTTTGCAAAATTTGACACAGGGGGACGGTTCTTCTGTGTCATTTTTATTCCCACTTCCAACGACTAACGACTAACCACTAACGACTCGTTTAATGACACCCTCGATGGCTTGGGACAGCTCCTCAGCACACTGCTGATAGACAGCTTCGGATTTGCCGCAAGGGTCAGCTATATCATAACTGAACTGCTCTTGCTTATTTATGTCCTCTATATCTTGAGAGTGTTCAGCAAATTCTTTAACTATAAAGATCTTTTTTGCCATGTCTGGAAAGAGATCTTGCAGTAGCTGTTTTTGGGCAGCGGTCATTGTTAAAATCAGGTCGGCATCATTTACCATCTCTTCGGTCAGCTGTCTTGCCTTGTGCCCGGACAGATCAAGCCCCTGCCCTGAGAGAACAGAATGCGCCTCATCACTGACTGGAGCGCAGGGAAAAGCCGCAATGCCCGCTGAAAAGATCTGGATCTTTTCAGTTAAATTTAAACTCGTTAACACTTTAGAGGCTAAGGCCTCAGCCATCGGGCTACGACAGGTATTGCCTGTACAAACAAATAACAGCCGCACTACTCCATCACCCTCCTTAGAAAAACATCCTGATCCCGATACCCACCAACACCAATCCACCGGCTAGTTCGGCCCATTTACCAACCTGGTTGTTCAACCAACTTCCCAGCAAGAGCCCTATGGCGGCCATCAGAGCAGCGGTTATTCCCAGAATCATCAATAAAGTAATTATACCCGAAGAAGACATTTCACCAACATAAGTCCCCAGGCTGATACCTACCCCAAAGGCATCCACACTGACACTCCAACTCAGAGCCAGGATCCCTCCCCAAGTAGATAGAACATTGCTCTTAGGCTTTGCCAGAGCTGCTTTCGCTGTCTGAAAGCTGTAAGCAACACGCCGCCAAGGCCAACCCTCCCAGATCATCTTAGCTCCTAAGATAACCAGTATCCCCCCACCTATCCAGACTGCCACTTTTCCCACAGCAGATCCAAGCAGACTGCCTACCAATAGACCTGCCAAAGGCATTAATATATGGAATAGCCCAATTGTCAATGAGGTACGCAGCACAGTCTTACGGGAGGGACCACTCATCCCTAATCCCAGTGCCAGGGAGAAGGCATCTGTTCCCAACGCAACAGCTATAAAAAAATAGGTCGACAGCTCGTCCAATGAAAATAATCCCTCTTTCCGATTTTCAAATGTAATGCTGTTCAGCTGCGCGACACAGGCGGTTCATCACAGCTAGTCCCATTCCAGTCGGAGATATTGTGTCTACAAGTATTATCTCAGCCCCTGCTTCATCACACTCCCGAAAGGCTCCAAAAAGATGATTGGCAATTTCATCAGGGTTTAACCGGGAGCCCAACGATGCCAGGTAAACCGGCTGCATACTAGAATTCTGATAGATAGGATAGTGTTCACTGGTAGCCAGAACTGCCACCCGCCGGTCCTTATTGCGGGTCATAAAATTCTCCACCTTGGCCACCTGCTCATCAGGACTGCCTGTAACCATCAACACATCCGCCTGAGGGGAATAGTGTTTAAAATAGATCCCAGGTGAGGGAACACTCCCTTCACTAGATCGCTCTTCCGGATGCAAAACATATTCTGGAACAACAATTTCTTCTCCCAAAACCTGTTCGATCTCTTCCCTTGTTACCCCACCTGGCCTTAAGAGAGTCGGAGGGGTTTCCGCCAAGCTCAGGATAGTAGACTCAACCCCCACCTGTACGGGCCCCCCATCTAGGATCATATCGATTTTGCCATCCATGTCGGTCAGAACATGCTGTGTACAGGTAGGACTCGGGCGCCCTGAAATATTTGCGCTGGGAGCAGCAATAGGCACACCGCTGGCCTCGATCAAAGCCAGAGCCACCCTATTAGAGGGATAGCGCAGGGCAACAGTAGGTAACCCTGCGGTAACCTGTTCAGGAACCATCCTGGAGCGGGGGAGAATCAGTGTCAACGGCCCCGGCAGAAACCTGTCAGCGAGCAGTTCGGCTGCCGGTGGCCAGAAGGATGCCAATTCTCTGGCTTGATAAAGTGAAGATACATGCAGGATCAGGGGATTCCCTTGAGGCCTTCCCTTAACCTGAAAAATCTTCAGTACCGCATCTGGGTTCAATCCATCAGCACCTAGCCCATAAACGGTTTCTGTGGGAAAAGCAACAAGTCCACCATTTATGACCACCTCTGCCCCTTGAGCGATGAGCTTGGGTTCAGGATAATTAGCATTTACCGTCAAATAACGTGTTTTCAATACTTATACACCACTCTGCCAACTTAGAATACTCTAACACCATCAGAATAAGATTCATTGCATTTCACTGAAATAGTTGATGCTTGCTTTTAAAATAAAACTGATAAATAATAGAACATAGATGGTAATGATGGTATTATACCATTAAAGGAACACCTAAACTTATTATAGCTCTAGAAGGAGGCGCTGTCATTTGTTAGCCGGTCTTATTATTGTCTTGCTACTTGTTTTATCCCTTCCCTTTGTCATCAAGCCCATCGAGCGCAACTTAGAACCCTTTCTCTTTGTCATGGGCCTTGCTGCAACTATTATCGCCGGGGTTCTGAACTGGGAATTGGTGACACACATTATGTCCAACACCATGATGTACATGATCACAGCAGCAGTTTTTGTCTTTGGGTTGTTGTTCGTCTTTTTTCAAAATCAGATGCATATTTGGATTAAAAAACTGCTTGAACACATCCCTCTATCATTATTCGTCTTCCTGTTAGTCACTATACTAGGCCTTGTTTCCAGTATGATCACAGCCATCATCGCTGCTCTTATTCTAGCCGAAGTAGTCAACGCCCTGCCCTTAAAAAGGAAGGCAAAGATCCATACAACCATTATCGGTTGTTTCGCTATCGGCCTGGGAGCGGCCCTGACACCTATCGGAGAGCCCTTAGCCACAATCGTAGTTTCCAAACTGGATGAAAACTTTTTTTACCTTTTAAAGCTATTGGGTATTTTCATCATCCCAGGTGTCGTCGCCATGGGTCTTGTCGGCACCTTCACAGCCGGTGGCCTTAAAAAGCAGGAACAATTCGACACAGCAGCGGTTGCAGAGGGAGAATCAACGCATAATCAGGAGGAACAATTTGACACAATAGCCGTTGCAGAGGGAGACTTACTGCATAGTCAGCAGGCATTATCGGAACAATCTGAAGAAGAACCGGTTGACCTGGAAGATGAAACAATTTCAGGAGTGGTGCTCAGGGCAGGCAAAATCTTCCTATTTGTCATGGCCTTAGAGCTGTTAGGCGCCGGTTTCAAGCCGATGATAGATGCTTATATCATTAATCTGGATGGACGCATCCTTTACTGGATTAACATGATTTCCGCAGTCCTGGATAACGCCACTCTGGCTGCCGCAGAGATCAGTCCCTCTATGAGCAGTCTGCAGATCGAAGCAATCCTAATGGGACTGCTCGTCAGTGGGGGTATGCTGATCCCAGGGAATATTCCCAATATCATATCAGCCAGTAAATTAAAAATAACCAGCTCAGAATGGGCTAAACTGGGTGTGCCTGTAGGCCTTACCATGATGGTCATCTACTATTTAATAATATTTGTCATCCTTTAAACAAGGCCGGAGAACATACCAGTACAGGCAGCTGCACAATCAAAAAATAACCATCATCCCATATAACATTTGCAAATATTAAAACAGTGGTGTCGTATCAACGAACACCACTGTTTTTATTTCCACTAAAATATCTTTTCCCAACAACCAACCCGAAGACAGAAGCTAGAAGTCGAAACTCTGAGAGACACGGAGGGTGAGACGCGAGAACCGTTCCCGCGTCTCACCTTCTTGCTTTAACAATTCGCTCCCTGCCGGCGTAATCCTTGATTATTTCCGCTTCTGCCCAACCCTCATTTGTAAGCATCTCCCTCAGCACCTCCCCCTGACCAACACCTATTTCACAGACCAGTAGGCCTCCTGGGGCTAAAAACGTTGCTACCTGGGGGAGCAATCTTCTGTATTGCTCAAGACCATCTTTCCCTCCATCCAGGGCACTAGAAGGCTCATACCGCACATCTAATGGCAGGCTCTCCAGGTCAGATGTAGGAATATAGGGGAGGTTGGCAGCAACGGCAGCTCCCTTTCCCGTAATTCCCTGTTCAAGCAATGGAGTAAGGAGATCGCCCTGCAGAAACTCGACTCTCTCAGCAACACCATGGCGTCTGGCATTCCTCTCAGCCACCTGAAGGGCGCTGGACGAGATATCAGTTGCCATAAGGTATGCCTGATGATTGTAGTAGGCCAGGCTTACTGCAACAGCCCCGGAACCTGTGCCCACATCAGCGATCAGGTACTCTTCCCTGCCCTTTGCTCCAGACATGGAAGCAGTTCTACAACCCTTATTATTGGTGCTTAGCAGTTGGTCATTGGCTGTTGAGGGCCTATCATCCAGATAATCTAACACCATCTCCACCAGCAGTTCTGTTTCCGGGCGGGGAATGAGCACATGGGAGTTCACAGCAAACCCTAGTGACATAAACTCCTTTTCACCAGTGAGGTAAGCGATAGGCACTCCACTGGCACGCCTGCAGAGAAGCTCATTAAACCTTTTTTCTATATCCTCGGGAACCGGATCATCAGAAAAAATAAGGAGATGCGTACGCTCCCGCCCCCAGGCAAAGGCCAACAACACCTCTGCTTCTAAACGGCAAGCCGCAATCCCCTTCTCTTTTAACATTCTGGTTCCTTTTAACAACAGTTCACTGCACTTCATCTTATTCAGCCGCATTCTCCAGGTCGGGCAGCTGCTCCTGCAGCTGTTCAGTCCGCTGCGTTGTAACCAGGGCTGTGATCACCTCATCCAGATCCCCTTGCATAATACTCGGCAAGCGGTAAAGGGACAGATTGATGCGGTGGTCAGTCATTCTCCCCTGGGGGAAATTATAGGTTCTGATGCGTTCACTGCGGTCACCGCTCCCCACCAAAGATCTGCGCATACTGGATCTTTCCCCATGCTGTTCCTCCTCGGCACGATCCAACAGACGAGCACGCATAACACGCATGGCCTTATCCTTATTCTTGTGCTGAGATTTTTCATCCTGACAGGATACTGTTATCCCCGTGGGAAGGTGAGTAATTCTCACCGCAGATTGAGTCGTATTCACTGACTGGCCTCCGGGGCCACTGGAGCAGAAAATATCGACGCGCAGATCCTGAGGGTTAATCTCCAACTCGACCTCTTCCGCCTCCGGAAGCACCGCCACTGTGGCTGCACTGGTATGGACCCTGCCTCCCGATTCAGTGACCGGGATCCGCTGCACCCGGTGAACACCGCTCTCATATTTCAACTTACTAAAGACATGACTCCCATTAACCTGAAAGGTGATCTCTTTATATCCTCCCATATCGGTAGGATGTGAATTCAAGACCTCTACCTTCCATCCCTGGCGTTCGGCGTAGTAGGAATACATACGAAAAAGTTCACTGGCAAAAAGGGCCGCCTCTTCCCCTCCTGTTCCCGCACGAATTTCCACAATAACATTCTTTTTATCCCGGGGATCCTTAGGCAACAACAGCAACTTCAGCGTCTCATCCAACTGCTCCTTTTTTTCCTGCAGTTCTGAGAGATCGTCATTGGCAAGCTGCAAAAGTTCTTCATCCAGGTCATCTTCTAACAATGAACTTGTATCATCCATCTCTTTACATATATCTTTATACTCCCGAAATATCGAAACTATTTCCGTCAAATCTGCATGTTTCTTAGCATAATCACGATACTTATTTATATCTGCAAGCACCGCCTGGTCACTGAGCTGACGCTCTAGTTCCACATAGCGTTCTTCAATTACGTTCAGTTTTTCTAACAAACTAGTTCAACCCCCTTTTCCTCCGAATTTAAAGAACAAATCTAGGAGGCCACGGCATCACTTGCGGGAGGGGGCAAGACACGTTTTAACGCAGCGATGGCCACCTCTATTTGGCCAGAGTCCGGTTCTCCTGTCGTCAGATTCTGCACCCAGAGCCCCGGGGCGATAAGGACTTTCATCTTTTCTCTGTGTCGTCTGGAAAATCGGATAAACTCATAAGCCAGGCCAGCGACTACAGGCAGTAAAATGAGCCGCGAACCAAACTTCCATAACCAGGAGCCATTTCCCAGAAAGGCAAAAACAAAAATGCTGATGATTATGACAACCAACAAAAAGGATGTTCCACAGCTGGGATGCAGACGGGAGCGCCGTTTTACCTCTTCCACAGTCAGTTCAGCTCCATCCTCATAGGTATTGATCACCTTATGCTCTGCCCCATGATACTGGAAAACACGCCTGATATCCTCTAGGGCACGGATCCCCAGCAGATAAGCAAAAAAGATCCCTAACCGAGCGGCACCTTCCGCCAAATTCTGTCCCCAGATATTCAGTACCCCGCGAGTCATATGTCCCAACCCGGTGGGCACGATAACAAAAAGCCCTACAGCAAGTAAGATGGCTAGTGCCACTGTCAACCCCATCTCTAGAGGAGTTAAACTCTCATCTTCATCCTCACCTGATATGAGATAAGCTGAAAGGTTCAGTGTTCTGATCCCGATCACCATTGATTCAATGAGCACAACTGTCCCCCGGATAAATGGCCACTTCAAAATAGAAAAAGAATCCGACCAGGAAGTGGTCTTCTCCTGATGGATTACGATTTCGTCCCCTACCCGCACAGCAGTTGCCATTTGATCAGGGCCCCGCATCATTACACCTTCAATAACAGCCTGACCCCCGAACTGAAATGGAGTTACAGCATCTTGTCGAGGCATAATAAAACCCTCCCCCTGTCCTTGCATAAACAAAGGAGACTCTGCTATTCGTTTTTCTGAGCTGCCCCATATTTTTTGCGGAATCTTTCCACACGTCCACCCTTTTCCATGAGCCTAGTTTTCGCTCCTGTATAAAAAGGATGGCATTTGGAACAGACCTCCACTCTCATATTCGGCACAGTAGCCCCTACCTCTAACTTGGCTCCACAAGCACAGGAGATAGTGGCATTTTCATGATACTCCGGATGTATACCCTTTCTCATGTTCTTCACCTCCATCATCGGATCTATAACGGTGATTATTATAGCACAGGCCTGAGTTGTCTGGCAAACGATTTAGTGGTTAGTCGTTGATCGTTAGTCGTTAGTAAAAGGATGTTCGGGCGAAAAATATCAGATAATATCACCGTCCCCTTATGCCAGACACCTATTCCGCACGGTGACTGTTACTGCCTGGAAGTGAGACGCGAGAACCGTCCCCGCGTCTCATTCGAGCTTGGACTCGGGATCGATGGTTTGGTTGCTGAAGCGTATTTCAAAGTGGAGGTGTGGTCCTGTGGAACGGCCGGTTGAGCCCACTCGGGCAATACCTTGGCCATCTTCTACAAAATCACCTGGCTCCACCAGGTACTCGGATGTGTGTGCATAGAGAGTCTGATAGCCATCACCATGATCAAGGATCACTGTTTCCCCATAAAGAGGCCGCCATTCTGCAGCCTCTACCCGACCACTACCAGCAGCTTTAATTACATCTCCCATATCTCCGGCAATGTCCAGGCCATGGTGGAACCCACCACCCCTGGTACCATAGCGGGAGGTAATCCTACCAGCCAGAGGCCAGCTAAAATTTCGTTCAGGCTGCTGCTTCATCACCGGTTGAACCTGATCTGTACCAGTGGAAACAATCAGATTCTGTCCATCACTGATCACATTAGGGTCACTGATTTGATTTGTCTCCATCAACTGCCCAACACTGACCTGATAACGACGTGCCAGACTCCACAGTGTATCACCCCGGGACACCTGATGTATTGTGCCCCCTGTGCCCCTTGCCTCAGGTGAATTTGTCTCAGCAGATAATGCGAGAACCTGTCCGGGCATGATCAGATCATCCTTAATGCCATTGGTGGCTGCAAGTTCATTTACATCCACCTGATACTGACGGGATATACTCCACAGAGTATCCCCTGGCTGCACAGTATATGTGATACCTGTTTCTCCCTGCTGAGCAATCTCACCTGTCGCTTCCTTCCAGCATGATGCAACACTATCTTCGCCTAAATATCCAGCCTGGTGCAAGGGACTCGCCGCCCCCAAACAAGCCACCAGACAGCAGATAAGGACTGTCTTGAGCTGCATTATTATCACCTCAAAAAACCATATATACTGTACTTTTCCCTATCTGCTGGAAGTTATTCACTTTTACAGCGCGCTGATAGTCAACAGGCAATCTGCAGGAAATAGACCCCTGAGTGGGAAACCCGTATGCTGAGGTTTGCTGGCACTAACTGTCATTGAGTGTTCTGAGTGATCCTCAGACCAAGAAGACCAAGAAATTAGCAGTCAATGATAATATTTCGATAATATCTCAAGCTCTACTATTAAATAGCTGCGGAAGCGCACGCACAAGGTCTTTATTGCTTTTTGTCTTCTTCATGGCATCAATAAGCATTTCCAGGATCTCGCTGGTTCCATATGAGGAGAACATCTTGCGGAAATTCCATATCAGGTCCAGCTCATCTTTACTGAGCAGCAACTCCTCCCGCCGTGTACCTGAACGCTTGATATCGATGGCTGGAAAGACGCGTTTTTCTGACAGCTTCCGGTCCAGCACCAGTTCCATATTGCCTGTACCCTTGAACTCTTCAAAGATCACATCATCCATTCTGCTCCCGGTTTCCACCAACGCTGTGGCCAGGATGGTCAAACTGCCACCCTCTTCAATATTGCGAGCCGCTCCAAAAAAGCGTTTCGGTTTATGCAGTGCCGTAGGGTCGACTCCCCCGGAAAGAGTGCGGCCAGAGGGGGGAACTACCAGGTTGTTGCCCCGGGCGAGGCGAGTGATGCTATCCAGCAGAATCACCACATCCCGCTGATGCTCCACAAGTCTCTTAGCCCGCTCCAGAACCATGTCCGAAACCTTCACATGGTTTTCCGGAGGCTCATCAAAGGTAGAGCTGACTACCTCACCATCCACAGACCTCTGCATATCTGTAACTTCCTCAGGGCGCTCATCGATGAGCAGCACTATCAGATAAATATCAGGGTGATTTCTGGTAATGGCATTGGCGATCTTTTTGAGCAAAAAGGTCTTACCTGCTTTAGGAGGGGCAACGATCATTCCCCGCTGACCCTTTCCTAGAGGAGAGATCAGATCGATGATCCGGGATGAAATGTCGCCTGTTCCGTTGTTCTCCAGGGTAATACGCTCATCAGGAAAAATAGGGGTCAAGGCATCGAAATGCAGCCTTTGAGCGGCCTCATCCGGATCATAGCCGTTGATTGTTTCTACCCGTAAAAGCGCAAAGAAACGCTCCGTATCTTTTGGCTTCCGCACCTGTCCGGCAACACGGTCACCAGTTCGCATGTCAAAACGCTTGATCTGAGAAGGAGAAACATAGATATCATCATGGCTGGGAAGGTAAGCAAAGGGACGCAGAAAACCATACCCATCAGGAAGGATTTCTAGGACCCCCTGGGCAAACAACAACCCGTCCTTTTCTGTCTTCGCCTTCATGATCTCAAAAATCAGTTCCTTTTTACGCAGCCGGGAATATCCGATCAGCTCCATATCTTTGGCCATTTTCAGGAGCTCTGAAATAGTCTTTTGCTCTAATTCTGTAACATTCAAGTTTATATCACCTGTTTTCCTATATTTTAGATCAATCAAGACCCATTAAAAACTATAAAGACATAAAGAAAGTATTAGGATATGACACAAGATAAGGGTAGTAAATATCATCCCCCCGGGTGGGATCATGCTGAATCGATAGCAGTCTATATTTAATTGATGTCTGGTCATACCAGGCAATCAAGGGAAGGTATAAACCGCATACCGAGGCCGCTTGTTACAATACAGCGGCTCCGGCAGCTGGACAATAAGCATTTACCTATTCATAGCATTGGATACGAAACAAAAAAGGATGAACAATTAATACGCTTAACTAAATTTAACATATATATCATTTTATGTCAAGCATAATTTTATAATTATTTGACGGCCTGCTCCCAATCTGCAAGAAAGCGCTCTATTCCGAGGTCAGTCAGAGGATGCTGAAACATCATCTTCAAAACTTTGAAGGGCACTGTGGCAATATCGGCTCCAATTCTTGCCGCTGCCAAAACATGCTGCGGATGACGAATGCTGGCGGCAATCACCTGAGTATCTAACTGATAGTTTTCGAAAATGGCCATGATATCCTCCAGCAGATCCATACCTTCCTGTCCGATATCATCAAGCCGGCCGATAAAGGGACTCACATAGGCGGCACCAGCCTTGGCGGCCAAGAGTGCCTGCAAGGCACTGAAAACCAGTGTCACATTAATGCGAACACCCTCCCCTGACAGCACCTTTACAGCTGCCAAACCCTCCGGTGTCAGAGGAATTTTCACAACCACATGAGGGTCAAGGCCTGCCAGTACCCGGGCTTCCCGCATAATACCCTCCGTATCCTGGCTGATCACCTCGGCACTTACCGGTCCCTGTACGAGATCGCAAATCTCCTTAACGGTTTCATGAAAATCTCGCCCCTCTTCCTTGGCGATGAGAGTAGGATTGGTTGTTACTCCCGCAATAACTCCCCAGTCGACTGCTTTCTTAATTTCCTCTACATTAGCTGTGTCTAAAAAGATCTCCATCTACTATCACTCCTCTAATTCAAGGCTTTTCTAAGCCTTTTCATTCGAACCGAAAAGCCTGATTTTTTCTCTGATTACCTCTGTGGCCTTGGCCCGGGCAGGCCCCAAAACCTTACGGGGGTCGATTTCATCCACATCTGCTGCCAGTACCTGGCGAACCTCTTGGACAAAGGCCTGTCTGATATCAGTATCTATATTCACCTTGCGGACACCAAGTGCAATGGCTCTTCTGATATCCTCAGCAGGCACACCAGATGAACCGTGCAGAACCAATGGTATCGGAACAAGCTCATGAATCTCTTTCAAACGCTGAAAATCCAGTTTGGGTCTCCCTTGATAGCGCCCGTGGGCAGTTCCAATAGATGGAGCCAAGGCATCTATCCCTGTTTCCTTAACAAAGGTGAAGGCTTCTTGAGGATCGGTAAAAAAGGCTTCCCGTTCTGAAACACTGATCTGGTCTTCGGTACCCTGCAGACGGCCGAGCTCTCCTTCCACAGATACACCTACCGCATGAGCTATCTCTGCCACCTGAGCAGTCTTTTTTATGTTTTCTTCCAGAGAGAGGTGGGAACCGTCAAACATTACAGAAGTAAAACCCGCTCTCAAGCATTTCATGACCTGTTCAAAATCAGTCCCATGATCCAGGTGCAGGGCTACCGGAACATCAGAGGATAGAGCTGCCTCACGAACCAAGGCTGTAATATAGCCCAATCCTGCGTATTTAATAGCGCCCTGGCTTGCCTGAATAATTACTGGCGACCGCTCCGCTTCAGCTGCTGAAATGATCGCCTGTATAAGCTCCATATTATTGCAGTTAAACGCACCTACAGCATACTCCCCTGCTTCAGCTTTAGCAAGAAGTTCTGAACTGGTAACCAGACTCAAGAATAAAAAACCCCCTTATTCTTTGGACTTTCTCCTTCTATTTTTTCCCTTGCCGCGGCAGAGCCACTGTAAGGATCCAGTCTGTAAAGTAATCTCCCAAGTGTTCTTCATGGCTTTTCGGTCTTCCTCAGATTCGGCGCCGATAATACCTACGGCATCGCAGTTCGAACAGCGCAGTTCCACATGATCCGCAAAAACCTCCACCTCTATATCCACATTCCCACACTGGCAGGAAAGTTTGGCTTCCGCAGCTAGTTTATGCAGGTCATCTAGGATTTCATACATGGCCTCCGGATTTTCAAAGTAATCAGAGAATCCGAGATCCTCCGCCATTTCCCGCAGTGAACGCTCCTGCTTGGCGATACATTTTCTAACCTGCTGTCGCGGCCCAATAAAGCCTATCCCCAGACCTGTTTCCTCACAGAATAAATGCAGGACTTCAGAGGACCAGAGGTCTTTAAAAAGATAGCGATAAAGGTGTTTCGTCTCACACATTAAACAGTCTAACTGCAGGTAGTATACCTTACGATCCTTTGTTGCAATAGAAAGCAGCTGCGCCCCGCAGTCACAATCAAAACAAACTGGCTCCTTCCCTGCAAAAGAAAAAAAGGATAGCGTATGGTATTTTATTTTACCACACTCTGGGCAACGCAACGCTACTGTATTTGATGTTTGAATGATCATCTCTTTACTACCTCCTCTGCCACTTACTGCAGGTGTCTGCTTTCTCTATTCTCCACTAAAATGCTAATCCCTTTAATAAAAAAGGTCAAATTTACTATCATAATTAGATGTGGAACGGTGGCAACGGGACACTTCGTTTGCCACAAAAACATATCCTTCTTTAGAATTTAGGACATATCATGCAGATGGCGTTTATCTGACAGCTTATATGCATAGGGAATAGACTCCCTGAGCCCTGTACGCCTAGCGTTTAAAAGCACCGGGGCACCTACCTTTACATCAGATATCTTGCCCACATCGATACAAGTTAATTCCATGCCGACTCTGCCGACAATAGGTGCTTGAGTGCCGTTGACAGTAACATAATACCAACCTATCAGATAGCCCAGATATCCCAAAATTGTCTTAGCGATGACCTTTCCCAGATCCAAAAGCCCGGAAGGCCGGGACTGCACATCAACTCCAAAACCATCGCTGTAGCCTACAGGCAAAACTGCGATCACTGTATCATGGCCCAATCGTTGTGTTCTCCCATAGCCTACAGTCATCCCCGGCCGCACTTTCTGCAGATGGATGATCCGGGTCCAAAAGGACCAGGTATCCTGCAGCTGAAGACGCTGGTCTTTGAGCCCGGCAGGAAATTGGCCGTATAAAAGTGTCCCGACTCGCACCATCTCCAGGTGCATTTCAGGATAGAGCAGTGCAGCAGCACTGTTGCAGACATGCCGCAGGGGAAACTCAACACCTACTTCTGCAAGACACTGTACTACATCGTTAAAAATGTGGAACTGGTGGCGGGTAAAGGATGGATCAGATGCTGCAGAGGCAAAGTGGGTATAGATACCCTCCCACTCCAATCCGGGAAGAGAAAAAAGAGAGTCTGCCACATCAATGAGAGTTTCAGGCAGAAACCCGGTCCTGCACATCCCGGTTTCGATCTTAATGTGGGCAACAGCTTTTTGCCCATACCTTTGAGCCGCTGCTGATAAACGTTCAGCCTGCTCAAAACTGCTGATCGAGGAGGTGAGTTCGTACCTCACCATATCATCTTCCTCGCCAGGTAAAAGAGGGCGAAAGATGAGTATGGGGACATCAATACCCCCTTCTCTCAGGGCTACCCCTTCGTCAGGGTGTGTCACCCCTAGGGTATCAGCACCACGAGCCAAGACTGTCCTGGCTGCTGACAGCATACCATGACCATAAGCATCTGACTTGACCACTGCCATCAGCCTGACATCACTTTCCAAGCATTTTTTTACCTCAGCGGTATTATTCCCCACCGCATCTAAATTGACATCTACCCAACAAGGGCAATCTGCCCAGATATCTTCCATCTCCAACCTCTTAATTATCAATTGTCGCAGACTATAATCAGACCCACACAAACAGAATAATTATTCCATCTCCACCTGTTTGCTCTTCTTGCGGTGGCTCAACTTCAAATAGATCGGAACTAGCTTTTTCCAAAGAAAATACCAAACAGGAGACAAACAGAGATCATGTTCGGCAATAAATTCTGTGAATTCGCCCCCAAACCCCTTTTTAAAGCGGTAAAGGCCTGATAAGGGGTCATCCGGATCCTCAGTGGGTGGCACCCCCCGCATATCATATACACTACACTGCATGGACTTTGCCCACTTGATCATTTCCCACTGCAGGAGATAGTTGGGCATCACATTACGCCGCTTGTTGCTGGATGCCCCATAGAGATACCAGGCCCGATCCCCGCAGTAAAAAGCAAGGGTGGCGGCGATGATCTCCTCTTTATACTCCGCTAAGAATAAACGGGCAGTTCCCCCTTCAACGAACAGGTCATACATAGAATCAAAGTAACTGAAGTCACGGACTAAGAAACGGTCCCGCTCTGCTGTTTCCTTTAATATATCATAAAAAATACGCAAGTCATCTTTGTTTTCTCCTGCACGCACCTTTACCCCTTTGCGGCTTGCCAGACGCACATTATACCTTGTTTTACTGGCCATACCTGCCATCAGATCCTCTTCAGAAGGGGTAATATCCATGCGGAACACATAACGAGGCTGTACACCCCCGAAACCGTCATCGCCCCCCGCAGGGCGAAAACCGATCTCTGCCAGCCATTCTAATGCAGCTTCATTCGGTTCGTGAATGTCCGGATCGATTTTGAGTAAAATAGCGCCATGCTGCTTGCCCAGCTTGATCACTTCTCGCCAAAAAAAATCTTCCCCTGCCTGGTCACACTCTTTGCCGATGACAGGTCCCCTTGGCGCATAAAGTATCGATCTATTAAAAAAGGGCAGCACTCTTTTGAGAAGGGAAATAGCAGCCACAGGGACGCCATCCTTGGTCACCAGCAGGCGCAGAGGCAGCCATCCGGTGCCACTTTTCAGTTCTCCCCACTCATAGCTCTGCAGAAAATGGGGCCGCAGAGAAACATTTAAAAAATTATTATACAGTTCTTTATCCTGCTCTTCAATCAGCTGTGCCTGATACAAATTATCTTCTTCCTCCCTTCATTACACTGCTCATAGCTGCTGCAGCGCCGCCCCAATGAAATCTCTGAAAAGAGGATGTGGCCTGTTGGGACGTGATTTAAATTCCGGATGAAACTGACAGCCGACAAACCAGGGGTGTTCAGGCAGTTCAACTACTTCCACCAACTGTCCATCAGGAGATGTCCCAGTAATCCTCATCCCCTGCTCAGTGATTAATTTCCGGTAAGTGTTGTTAAATTGATGGCGATGCCGGTGGCGCTCCTCAACCAATTCTTGGCCATAAGCGGCATATGCCCTGCTGCCAGGCACCAACTGGCATGGATATTTGCCCAGCCGCATTGTTCCCCCAATATGCTCCATATTTTCCTGGCCGGGAAGGGGATAGATGACCGGGTGGGGTGTACAGGGATCAGTCTCTGTGCTGTTGGCATCCTGCAGCCCACAGACCGACCGGGCAAACTCAATGACAGCACACTGCATCCCCAGACAGATCCCCAGGAAGGGAATCCTGTTCTCACGAGCATAAGCAGCAGCCTCGATCTTACCGGCAATCCCACGATTGCCAAACCCTCCTGGCACGATGATTCCCTGCACTCCAGCAAAAATATCCCTGGCGTTTTCGTCATCCAGATGCTCAGCGTCAACCCAGCTGATCTGCGCATCGGTTTTATGGGCAAGCCCTGCATGACAAAGGGCCTCTGCAATGCTCAGATAGGCATCTTTAAGTTCTATATACTTGCCGACTATGGCCACCCTGACACTCTGTTCAGGGTGAAAATAGGCATTGACAACATTTTTCCATTCTTCCAAATGCGGTGTCCGCTGAGGAATATTCAGGCGGCTGCTGATAATATCAGCAATGCCCTGCTCCTCCAGCATCAAGGGCACCTGGTAGATAGACTCTGCATCTATCACTTCAATCACTGCATCTTTATCAATATCGCAGAAGAGGGCAACCTTGTCCTTTAACTCCCGAGAGAGAGGCTTTTCACTGCGGCAGGCGATGATATCCGGCTGAATCCCGATAGAGCGCAGCTCCTTTACACTGTGCTGTGTGGGCTTTGTTTTTAATTCCTCAGCAGCCTTCAAATAAGGAACCAGTGTCACATGGAGGTAGAGGACATTTTCCCGCCCGATGTCGGTTCTAAACTGGCGTATCGCCTCTAAAAAAGGAAGGGATTCGATATCTCCTACTGTCCCTCCAATTTCTGTGACCACTATATCCGGCTTATGCTCAACAGCTACCCGTTGGATACTATTTTTGATCTCATTTGTGATATGGGGAATGACCTGAACAGTTCCCCCATCATATTCTCCCCGGCGCTCCTTCCGGATTACCGTATCATAAATCCGGCCGGCAGTGATACTGCAGCTCTTGGTCAGATTTTGGTCTATAAAACGCTCATAGTGTCCCAGATCTAAGTCAGTCTCTGCACCGTCTTCTGTTACAAAAACCTCCCCATGCTGGTAGGGGCTCATGTTCCCCGGATCAATGTTAATATAAGGATCAAACTTCTGGATAATCACTGAGAACCCACGGCTTTTCAGCAGCCGACCCAGGGATGCCGCAGTAATCCCCTTGCCCAGAGAGGATACAACTCCACCTGTAACAAATATGTATTTCGTCAAGACCTCTCCCTCTACTTTCTTATAAGAACTCTTGTTTTATGATTATTAAAATCTATTGCTATACTGCATACATCGCCAATTGTAAAACTCCGCCGAGGGACTGTCAAGTCGATCAGTCATGATAATCAAGCACCAAAACCTCTTGTTCGTGGGGGAGATCAGCGACTGTTCCCTGCCACAACTTGTCCTGCCGCACCCGGTCAAAGTAAAGGGTGAACTTTTCCGCCACGTCTAGCTCAAAGGATAGAGCAGGGGTCTTATAGTGCATAGGTATCACCAAGCGGGGCTGGAGCTGGTCCACAACATCGCGCGCCTCTCTGCCATCGATAGTGAAAACACCGCCGACCGGGACCATCAGAATATCAATCTTCCCTATGCTGTTTAATGTTGTATCATCAAGCAGATGCCCCAAATCCCCTAAATGGCAGAGACGCAACTCATCCATCTCCCAGACAAAGATGATATTGTCGCCGCGCTTGGCCCCTCTTACTTCGTCATGAAAAACCGGAAAACCCTTGATCTCCAGTGACTGAAAGTGGTGAACGCCAACATCTCTGATGACCCCCGGGTTCCCTGGCAACAGATTGACGGCGTTGTGATCATGGTGGTCATGGCTGACCGTAACTAGATCCGCCTCGACTTGGGGTAGGGGGTAGCCTACATCCTCATCAAAGGGATCTGTAAGCAGAGAGACCCCCTCCCCCTGACAGTGAAAACAGGCATGTCCTAGCCAGCGAATGATCACTGGCATCACATCCTTTCCGGAGCTGAGACCCCGATAAGTTTTAAGGTATTACGCAGAGTAATACGACAGGCATTGACCAGCACCAGCCGCCCCTGACGCAAACCAGATTCTGCATTAAGCACATGGCAGTTTGTATAAAATCCGTGAAAAAGATTGGCCAATTCATAGGCGTAATGGGACAAGCGCTGCGGCTCCAGGCTTTCTGCCGCATATATGATCTCTCCGGGAAGCTCAGCGATCTTCTCCAAAAGAGCAAGCTCTGCCGGCTCCCGGAGCAAACTGCAGTCGATCTCCTGTGCTGAAGGAAGTTCTCCTGCCTGGCGCAGGATACTGCAAATGCGAGCATGGGCATACTGGACATAATAAACAGGGTTATCGCTGGACTGCTCTCTGGCCAGATCCAGGTCAAAATCCAGATGGCTGTCAGCACTGCGGTTGATGAAGAAGTAACGTGCCGCATCTGTGCCCACCTCTTCCATCAGCTCCCTTAAGGTAACATACTCCCCGGAGCGTTTGGACATCCTCACCGGCTCCCCTCCCCTGAACAGCCTGACCAGCTGCATAATGACCACATGAAGGCGGTCAGGATCGTAACCTAGGGCTTCCAAGGCACCCTTCATGCGAGCCACATGGCCATGATGATCTGCCCCCCAGATGTTGATCACCCGGTCAAACCCACGCTGGAACTTATTTTTGTGGTAGGCGATATCTGCAGCGAAATAGGTAGGAACACTGTTGCTGCGCACCAGTACCTCATCCTTCTCATCCCCAACAAGGCTGGAGCGAAACCAGATGGCCTCATCCTTTTCATAAAGATAACCATTTTGCTGCAATTCCCATAAAACAGCCTGAATATCCCCGGAGTCATGCAGTGACTGTTCGGAAAACCAGACATCATAATTAACGCCAAAATCGGTCAGATCCTCTTTCATCTGCTCCAGCTTCTCTTTTAGCGCATACTTGACCAGAATCTCCCGACGCAGCTGCGGTGCAACCTGCAGGTATTTGTCCCCTACCGTGGAGATCAGCCGGCGCATGCTATCAATAAGATCCTCTCCGGGATAGCCATTCTCAGGAAAGGAAACATCCTCACCCAGCAGCTGCAGATAACGGGCTTCCAGAGATAAGCCAAAATTCTCGATCTGTTTCCCAGTATCGTTGATGTAAAATTCCTTGGTCACTTCATGGCCTACAGCTGCCAATACATTGGCCAGCGTATCACCTAAAGCCGCACCCCGTGCATTTCCCATATGCAAAAGCCCTGTGGGGTTTGCGCTGACGAATTCCACCTGTATCTTCTGCCGGTTTTCAGCTAAAGTGCAACCATAGCGACGGTCCATCTCCTCTACTTCTGGCAAAACAGCATCGACCCAGGATTGGTCTAGAAAAAGGTTGATGAAACCAGGCCCAGCTATTTCATACCTGACCACCCGGTTCTTCCCGGTGGGAAAATACTCGAGAATAGCTTGAGCAATATTCCGAGGAGCATTTTTTGCCGGACGGGCAAGAACCATAGCGATGTTGGCCGCCAAATCCCCGTGTTCCTTCTCCCGAGGCTTCTCCAGTGTAAAGGGGGGTAGCTCCTCAAAGGTCAGTTTGCCTTCCTCCCGCGCCCGTATCGCAGCTTCCTGCAAATTCTGATAAATTTTCGACTTTAAGCGTTCGAGCAACATTTTATTCTCCTCTTTATAAATCTTTTTACTTCTATTATCTGGTATTATATCACTTTTATGCAGTCATGATCTATATGACGAAGGAACAACACGAGTCAAAGTGACCGTCCCCTTGACTCACAGGGGATTGTTATCGTTACTGTACATCCCTGATCGGGATTATTAGCAACGCTGATCCCCCCTCCGTGATTCTTCACGATCTCACGGCAGACGTAAAGACCCAGCCCTGTCCCCTTATCCCGGGTTGTGAAGAAGGGATCGAATATGCGGGGGAGAACATCCTCAGAGACTCCTGCCCCAGTATCCCGGACAAAGAAAACAGCCATATCCTTTTCCTTCAGATATTTGATCCCTACATGGATCTCCCCATTCTGTGATGTAACCTCTGCAGCGTTTTTCAGGACATTGACCATAACCTGGTAAAACTGATCCCGGTCGAGGCTGACCTTTGGAAGATCTGAATCACAGGAAAAAAGAAAACTGATCCCTCTATTTTTAAGTTCTACTTCATAGAGTGAAATCAGGTCACTGACCAGTTCATCCATGTCACAAGGCCGGCGCTCAGGTGTGCCCGGTTTAGCCAGCCGTAGGTAATTGGTAATCAGGGTGTTGACCCGGTCCAGTGCCCCCAGCATAATCTCGACATATTCCAATTGTCTGACTTCCTCCAGCTCTTTTTCTAAAAGTTGGAGGTAACCCTGCAGAGCACTTAGGGGATTGCGAACCTCGTGCAGAGCAATAGCAGCAAGCTGTCCCATAATAGCCAACCGCTCAGCTTTGAGCACCGCCTGCTCCAGTTCCTGCCGGCCTCTGGCATCCCAGAGTAACAAAAGGCCCCCTGCATTTCCCCCATCATCCCCCTTTATGATGTGAGTACTCACATAGGAAGGATAACCATCGGTTAAGGGAGCAGCAGTCCCTTTGTATTCCTCACCCGCAAGTATTCGATAAAGAGGGTGTCCAGAAGGGATTCCTTTTCCTTGCAGCAGCCTTTTTATGTCCTCCCCACACACTTGATGTGGATCAAGACCCATTACCTCTGCCAGGTTGCTGTTCATAAAGGCAACTTTTCCAGTTAGATCAAAAACCGCTATTCCTAGGGGAACTGCTTCAAAAGCCTGGTAAAGAATCAGATCTGGACTATTATTCAAGAAATGTATCACTTCTCTTTATATAGATTTCTACTTCAAAGAACGGATACTCGTAGACAGGATTTCTCGGTTCCGCCCTGGAGCCAATTTCCATAGACAGCGCTTCCCCAGAATCTGGCGATACATCCTTAATTATTTCCATCCTGCATCTCCTTTTGGTCATTAAAAAACGAAGCGATCAATTCACCATTTTTCAACTGGTATAGTTGAACACTATTGCATTTCTTTTTCTGGATGATCCCTATCCTGACCATGGGCTCAAGAGCCAGTTTTATCTCCTCAGCACTGCGGTGTAGGCGTCTAGCCAGCCCATCCGCAGTATCAATAGTGTGAGGGTTGGCCTGGAAAAAGACCAGAATATCTATACGCACAACACTCCCCTGTATGGCGCTTCCTAGGATTCCATCACCCTGGTTCTTTTCCAGGCGTTCTCTCCCTTCTTCCATCATTTTCTCTCGTTCTCCTCCTCAGGATAGGCAAGAAACTCGCAGTATTCTCCATCCAAAGCCGCGCACTGCATCTCCTCACAGATGATAGGGCACCCCAGAATTACAGTCAGGCAGGCAGAAAGCTGCCCCCGCAGGTGATCACAGGTGACTCGCGGGGTACGGTAAAGCTCAATGTCCTCCACTGCTGCCACTTCAAAGGATTGATAGCACCTGATCACAGCATGTCCGGCAGAGGGATCTAAAGAGATAAGCTCTACCTTCCCTATACCACAGTGTTTCATTTCCTCAAAACAAACCCTTAAAGACTTTTCAGGTGTCTTATAGCTGTCTGCAGCCTCCCTGGCAACACCCAGAAATGACCTGTAACCGGAATCAAAAAGCACCTTCCTGAGGATAAAAGGAGCGTATTCAGCAACAGCAGTCAGGAGAGAAAGATAAGCATCCTTTGTAAAAAGCATCGCCCTCTCTCCGGCAATATTCAAAGTGTCATCCACAAAGCGCGCCATCTCTGTCCGCAGTCGGCGCTTCACCGGGGAAATCCTGCCGCGGCAGATCTTGGATTCCGGTTCCCAATCCACCGATGTAGAATATTCCACACCCAGGGATTTCTTTAGTACAGACTGCAAGACACCCAGGCGCGGGCAGTAGAACAATAGGCTCTCTTTCTGCGCTTCCCGGCAGAATTCCTTGTAAATACAGTGCTCCTGGTCCTTGGGATTCATGGTTACTACAACACTGTCACCATCATCCTCCAGCTGGAAAGCCCCGTCCTCTAGAAAATCCTGACGTCCCAATGTCTTTAAATAAGCCTTACAGATTTCGCTGGGCTTTGTACTCTCTGGATTGAATTGCTCTTCATACTCCTTGAGAATCAGCTCCCCGACCCCACGGGTAACTTCGTCCAAGAAGTGGTTTCCTCCGAAAGGAATGGAACTGGCAGTTCTGCTTAGGTTCAGGTAAATGGAATTAATAATTTTCAGGTAAAACTTCTCAGCATTATACATAACTTAAACCTCCACATCCGGGGCAAAAATAATCCCAAAAACCGGACTGATCCCAAAACGGCGGGGAACCGCATCAAACATCCCGCTCTTCACCTTTCCCACCTGGATCAGCCTTTCTGGCCTTGCCTTTGGCCCGCCGAACATCATACGCACATTCACATTGTAAAGATGGCTGATAATGGTCATCACCCGCTGATCCAAAACCCCGTCTACAAATACATCCATCGTCAAGATCCCTTTTCTGCGCAGGGATTTCAGCCTGCTGCGGTGAAACTCCAGGATCTCCTCCTGACCAAAGGGAATTAAGAGGGTACTGAGGCTGTCCACAACCAGGCGCACCCTGCGGTCAGTAAAGCGCTCTAAAAGATTGCTCTCTAAAACTGCGTATTTTTCCAAGCTGTACTGGTTGGCAATAAAATGCCGCTCCCTGCTCTCCTCTTCTTCATAGGCATCTACGAGAAGCAAACGCTCCACCTCTTCATAGGCCCTAACTCCTACCTTGTAATCCCTCAAATGGCCGCGCATCACAGCAGGTGGCTCATCACAGGCCACATAGATACAGGTATCTCCACAGAGAAGCCCCTCTTTCAAAAACTCCCCAGCCAAAACTGTTTTCCCTACACCTGTGTCACCATAAACCAATATCTGAGAACCGTACTCCATTCCCTGAGGAACGGCCTGATCCAAACCATCAACACCGAAAAAACCCCGAGTTTTCATGTTCTTAACCCCCCCTGCCGCGGAAATACCTGGATTCCCTTCTCCGTAATCTCCATCAGATGGTTTCCTGTAACATGATTAACCCCCCGCAGTTTGTATAACTCCAGCTGTCGCAGCCTCCTATTCTGAAACCAGGCGTATTTGAGTAAAATACTCCCCTGCACCAAAGACTGAGCAACAGCAAACTGCTTATCGCTGTCGTGACTTCCCAGAGGGTAAAGAAAAAGCGAGGTACAGCCCAGTTTATTCAGGTTGGCAGTCAGATAATAAAGCTTTTCCCGCAGAACAGAGACATCCTCAATCTGGCTGATCAGGGCAGGAAGGGGATCCAGCACCAGCCGCTGAATCTGATGATCACGAATATATGAAACAAGGTCTATGGCCAATTCATCAAATTCAGTATCAACAAATGGCTTGAAAATAACCTGCACCTTTCCCTCTTTGGCTAAGGCCTCCATATCCCAGGAGAAGTCTGCTGACTGAAAATAAACCCTCTCCGGGGGTTCTTCCAGAGACACAAAAAGCCCCTTTTGCTGGTAAAGAAGAGCACCCTTAACCAGATATTCAAGCCCCAGTACTGATTTGCCAGTACCGGTCTCCCCAGCTACAAGAATTGTTATTCCTGGTGGCAATCCTTCCCCTATCAGGTCATCAAGCCCCTTTATACCTGTAGGCAACTGCCGCCCGAAAGACGTATTTTTTGGAGTATTGGCAAACATAGGGCGCAGGGAAAAGACTCTGATTCCCCCTTCTGTAATTTGAAAACTGTGCCTTCCGGAAACATGAGCTTGGCCGCGGCTTTTCACCACTTCGATTGTGCGCTGTCGTGAAAGACCATCCCTTGCCTCGTAATGAAGCCGCACCACTACATCAACAAGAAATTCTTCAAAAGAATAAATACTGTCACTTGCACCCTCCAGCTCCTTGATCAGAAAAGAAGTTAAACCAAGACGGTGCAGTCCATTGCAAAAAGAGTAAACAGCCTGTCTGAGCTTGAAAGGATGATTAACTACCTGTCGGAAATGAGAGATGCTGTCTACAAGCATCCGTTTTGCTCCAACAGACTGCACGACTTCCTCTAAAAAATTTAATTCAGGCTGTAGAACCACCTCTGGGGAGGTACAGATCACACGCAACTTATTCTCTTTCTCCAAAGCCCTCAAGTCCCACCCCAGGCTGCGGGCATCACGATAAAGAGATTCAGGAAACTGTTCAAAGGTTAATATAATTCCGGGCTCACCGAAATCCCTGATCCCACGGTAGATAAATTCCATACCAAGTGTCGTTTTCCCCGCCCCTGGTATGCCTTCCACTAAGACTGTATTGCCGGCGATAACTCCCCCATTTAAAAGATTATCAAATCCTCTAACCCCAATACTGATTTTAGTCAAGAGCACCCCCCCCCTTTTTTGGCAAAGCTCCACAAAG
>DIQC01000012.1:0-6305 GCA_002426495.1 Thermacetogenium sp. UBA5472 | reverse complement strand
TCGCGTCTCACGGTGACTGTCACCGCATGGCTCAGACGCCTCTAGATATTTCTGACCTCCGGCCTCCGACTTCTTCTTTTAAGGGAGGGGGTTTTGATCTGCGGTCTTTTTTAGGTGGTGGATATCGATCTCCTGGTAGAATTCAGGAACACCTGGTTCCTGTACAGTAACTAGCACTTTGGATCTGTCCTCTTGCAGGCCTAAAGGGGTGATCAGGCTCTCCAGTAATTCCTTAGTAACCGGGCGAGATGGATGGGCGAAGAGCAGGTGTCCTGTCGAGGCTAGATTGTGCTTAAGGATCTCGACAACATATGGGTTTAAACTTGGGTTATAGAGCACATCTGAGCCGATAATCCAGTCGAACTTCTTTTCCACCTGAAAATCGCGCCAGTCAGCCAACAGATAGTCGGTATCTTTAATGTTGTTGCGAGCGGCATTACTGGATATTATTTTCAGTGAATCCTCAATATAATCAGAAAACGTAACAGAGCCACCCTTCAGGGCAGCCACCATGCCTGGAAGCCCCAGGCCTGCACCTAACTCCAAAACCGTCTCCCCCTGAAAATCTATCTCATCCCAGATATGCTGAGCCATTCCCCGAGCAGCAGGCCACATTTCCGCCCAGTATGGGATCTGGTCATCATCTTCTGGATCAGTTACCAGGTCCTCAACATTGGCAACAACCTCTAGTACAAGGTCTAACCCTGGTAGCTGAAACTCCCATTCCTTAGTTGTAATCACTGCATACCCTTCCCTCTTTTCAGACTTTTTTCGCCAAGTTGCCTGTTCCATTTACATCAGGCCACACAGCCGAACTTGACAGTCCTGGTGAGAGCCATTAAAAACGCACCACAAACAGGGCGCATAGAACTCCGCATAGAACACCAAGTGATGCCTCTATAGGAGTATGCCCCATCTTTCCTTTAAGGAGTGGCAACTGTCGCCTCTTATCCTGTACCAGTTCCCTGATTATGCGAGATTGCTCCCCTACTGTTCTGCGCAGGGTACAGGAATCATAAACAATAATACTGCCCAATACAGCACTCGTTTGAAAGACCGGAGATGTCCAACCGTAATCAAGCCCCAAGGCAGTTGCCAGGGCAGCTACAACTGCGGAATGGGAACTGGGCATACCTCCACAGCGGAACAGCTGGCGCCAGTCGATCCTTCCTGCCATTTGATAGGTAAAGGGTTTCATCCCCTGAGTGCAAAAGACACTCAACAGGCTGGAAAGAATGTAGCGATCCCTTGAAAGCAAAGGAAGTAGATGCAGACCTGCCCATAACAGCACAGCCGTCACAGCCATAATAATAAGCAGACGACTCTTGGCTAGACCGATTAACAAAGAAACAAAGGTTATTTCAATTATTTTCAAAGTAATTACCTCTTCCTGCGACATTTCCAACAAAGACAGGATGTTGGATCATTATCCAGCATTTACCGAACATTTAGGAAATGGCATTCTCGACTGTGGCTTTTTCATCTTCTGGTGCTACCAGAGAAGTTCTGAGTTCTAGCCCATCACCCTCTTCGCTTAAACCACTTATCCGCGCCCCAAGTGAGGTGAATTTACCCACTACTTTCTCATATCCTCTGGTGATCAGTTCAGCATTGCAGATTTGAGTTTCACCCTGGGCAGCTACGCCGGCTAAGAGCAGAGAGGCGCCCGCACGCAGATCCGGGGCCTTAACCTGGGCTCCAGAGAGCCTTTCGCCCCCTTCGATGATGGCGGCCTGGCCTTTGACCTGGATTTTCGCCCCCATGCGTTTCAGCTCATCAGCTACCTGAAAACGGTTTTCAAAAACATTTTCTACAATCGTACTGGTTCCTTTAGCCTGAGCGAGCAGTACCATCATCGGTGACTGCAGGTCTGTAGGAAACCCCGGATAGGGCAGGGTTTTAATATCTGTAGCCTTCAGATCGCCTGTCCTTTTTACAGTGATCTTATCCTCATTGGCCTTCACAGAGAGACCCACTTCGCCCAGTTTGGCTATGACCGGCTGCAGATGTTTGACGATGACATTCTCTACCGTAACCTCTCCACCTGTAATACCGGCGGAGATCATATATGTTCCTGCTTCAATGCGATCAGGTATTACACTATGCCTGGTGCCATGAAACTCATCCACGCCATCTACAATAATCAGGTCAGTACCTGCGCCCCGTACCTTCCCTCCCATAGCGTTCAAAAAGTTGGCCAGATCTACTGTTTCCGGCTCCTTGGCAGCATTTTCGATGACCGTTGTACCCGGTATCCCCGCAGCAGCCATCATAATGTTTTCCGTAGCACCCACACTGGGGAAATCCAAATAAATACAGCATCCCTCCAGCTTCCCGGGACGCGCATCGATATACCCATGTTCTAGATTAACATCATAACCCAGCATACCTAGGCCCTTTAAGTGCAGGTCCATCGGCCGTGACCCGATATTACAGCCACCTGGCAGAGGAATTTTGATAGGCTCTTTTCTTGCCGCCATCGCACCTAAAAAGAGATTGGATGCTCGTAGTTTTTTGGCTAAATTATAAGGTATATCGTTATAAAGAGGCCTGTCCCATTTCAGGTGCAGAGTATCGCTATCTTCCCATGATACTTGACCACCGAGAGCACGCACGATTTCAATCTGAGTTTTGACATCAGCGATCCTTGGTACATTATCAAGATAAACCTCTCCTCTGCTGATTGCACTAGCAGCCATCAGAACCAAAGAGGAGTTTTTCGCCCCACTAACCCGAACCCGCCCATGCAATAGCGTACCACCCTGAACAATTAACTTCATGTATATTTCCTCCATATAATAGTATATTCTTGTGTAAAAAATAATTAGTATTTTAAGGGATTTTATCAAAAAAAGATCCCTTCTCATTATTTGTATTCTATCATGAGAGTAATATTCCTGTCTTCCCTTTTAAGATATTTTTTGGCATTTTTCGGTTTTTATGTTTTCACTGTGATATTCGTTTGTGAAGTCCCGGAGGTTTACGCCCAGAACCTTATGGAAAGCGCTGTCCACCCCCTTCCCTCTACCCAGCTCTTCCAGCAAGAGGGGAATAGAATCAGCACCATAATTACTGATCATAAACTCCACCATTTCTTCTGAAACCGTGTAGCAATAATCCTGCCATTCTGGATCATCAAACTTCTTATCTAAATCCTCAAGAGAGATTGACAGAGCAGGCCGCTCTTCAGCGCTGGCCGTGACTGTAGCCATTCCTGTACAATACTTCTCCCCGTACTGCGCCAGACCTTCGGTAAGCCAGCGCGGGTAATTACCTCTGGTTTTATAGTCCACCAGCAAATGGATATACTCGTGAGCAATAGGTCCATGCCTGCGATAAACATCCTCTCTGGCAGCTCTGCTAAACTCATCAAGCCAGTCATCAGGCGAAAGCAGCCTGATGACCCCTCCCCAATAAACACCCATTGCATTTATATCGCTGTCCCAGCCGAAGACCCTGTTTAAAGCAGATTTATTCCTGTAAATAGCCACAGGCACCCTCTTCTCCGGAAAACAGCCGAAGTATTCACCAATGGGCTCATACAGCCGCTCTGCTTCCTGTAGAGTTAGTCTGGCATTCTCTTGATCGCCATTCTGGTATTTTATGATGTAGTGATCCCCTTCTAATGCGTTCCAACTGCGAGTTTCCCAGGCAAAAAGCATCTGATAGCCTGACCGCAGGGCGCCGGAACTGATCACACAAAGTGATTCATAGGGGATCATCATTATAGATAAGCAGATAATAATGACCACTGCTATAAATCTATCCATTCCTCCAATTCACCCTCTCCTACCCCATTATACCTAAAGAAGTTAGGTGTGCGTGTGTAAAAATAAACCAGCTCCATTTGGTGTTATGCACTGGGGACGGTTCCTGCTGCATAGATTGTTCGGTCAAGACACGGATAAGTTTTCTTGTTGCTTGAATGAGGCTCTTAAAAATTGTCAGGCTATAGGATGTTTGGAAAAAAAGATGAGACGCGGGAATGGTTCTCGCGTCTCACTCGTCTCATCGGAAATCGGAGGTCTAAAGTCTGAAATATTAAAGCTCTTGTTGCTAAAGAGATGGCTCATACAGTCCGGCGATATTTGCAACATTGCTATTCCTGCTCTTTTATTGCTTTAATCCGTGCCTCTACAATCTCCTTCGTCGTCTCGTCTGCCTGTGGGGATTTTGCAACACTCTCCCAGACTTGTATCGCACCATCCCAGTCTTCTCTAGATTCCAACAAGATTCCCTTTTGAGCTAAAGCATTGAGGTTGCCAGGTTTCTGTTCCAGGATCTTGTTTAATTCCGCTTCCGCTTTGCCATCATCACCCAGCAGCTGATGGGCACTAGCTAACTCCAGGCGTAACTGGAGATCGTCTTCGTTTTCCAGTGCTTTCTGGTATAAAGGCACTGCCCGCTGAAATGCTTCCTTCCCCTGGCTCTCTTCTTGGTTTTGCAGATAAAGTTCACCTAATTGCATCTCCACCCGTGCATACCCAGTCAAAACCGTCAGGTCTTCAGGATCACTGACCAGCATCTCCTCATACTCTTCTCGCAAGGCCTCCTGCCTCTCTATTTCTGTGGCGATTATATCTTCCTCAGAAGCAGGATTTTCAGCTATCGGTTGCTGCTGCTCACCATCGGAGCTCAGATACCAGGCAACTGTAGTTCCTAAAAGACCAACTATAATCATCCCCACCAAGATCCAGATCCCTACCTTAACAATTGGCCGTTGGTTTCTAAAAATATTTGCCACCCCGTTCACCTCCCTTGTATAAAAAACCCACCACTGGTGTGATGGGTTTGATGACTTTTTAGAAATTGTTTAGTTCAGATAGTTGAGCGGATTTCTTGTCGAACCATTGACAATCACTTCAAAGTGAAGATGGGGACCTGTTGAATTCCCCGTACTTCCCACACTCCCGATTACCTGCCCACTGCTTACGCTCTGCCCTGAGCTGACATTGATCTGAGAGAGATGGGCATAGCGGGTAGTCATCCCATTGCCATGGTTGATCAGCACACAATTGCCGTAACCTCCCATCCACCCAGTAGATGAAACAGTTCCTCCTGCAGCAGCGCCGACCGCCGCACCATGACCTGCCCCAATATCCAGGCCTGAGTGGGTCCCTCCACGGGTGCCGTATCCGGAGGTGATCGGACCTCCTACCGGCCAGCGAAGTGAGCCATTCCCTGTACCACGGCTGGCGGTAGCCACTGTAGCCACAATATTTCGTGTGCCTTTGGCCACAACCCTGGACTCCGGAGCTTTTACAACCTCTCGCTCTACCTCACTCTTTGTTACTAACTGCTGGTTCTGCCGTACCAGACGATAAACCACCTGTGCTTCACCAACTTCTCCCTCTTCGACAATCTTTGTCTTGCCCCGATCAAGGTCTGAGTCCAGCTTAGTTTGCACTTCACAGGGCAGAACCTCCTTTTCGGTCAGGGTACTGGTGATGATGACATTAAGCAGGGGTTCAATAGAGGCCAGTTTAATCTCCTGACCAGGTTTCATTTCCTCTGTCAGCTGCGGATTAACCTGGCAAAGCTCATCAACAAGCATATCATTTGCCCGTGCAATCGACCACAAATTATCTCCTTCTTGGACAATATATGTTTTTTGCGTATCCTGCCCCGCTGACAGACATTTAAGAGCATCCTCACCTGAAACAAGATCCCTTACAGCAATCTGCCTGCCGCGGAAGGTAACATCCTCATCAAAAGATACGTTTTCGATTTTCTCCTTACTGTCCTCCGGCAGCATTGACTTCTGGTATGATTCAAGCATGGCATCCAAATCTTCCCTGGCAGCCATGACCATTACCGGCTTTCCTTCAACACACATTTCCACTCCCTTGACCATCCAGGGAAGTTCCTCTATTGAAGATTCAAAAGAGTACTTTTCCATTTCCTCCCTGGGTGCCATACAGGTCTTATAGCCCAGGGTGTCAGGCAGAAATACATCCTGCCCCACCTGATGCTCCAACTTCTCCTCTAAACTGTTCAAGGCCAGCGTTCCTTGCTGCCGAGAGTCAACAAAACCGATTTCCTGCCCATCATAATAAACGGCACAAGCAGGCTGATTCTGTTCCAGATAGAAATTGGCTCCCACTAAAAAAAGACCGACAACAACCGGAATGCAAAAATAGGGGCACTTCCAAAAGTGACGATTAAATCCCCTCTTACCGGTGCGCAAGTCTTCGATCAAACCGCTGAGAGCGGTTCCGCTGTGCCTAAGATCTCCCTTTACCCAGTCCAGGCGCTCTTGACACCACTGCCCTATCCTATGAAAAGCACTTCTCTTTTCTTTTTCA
>DIQC01000041.1:35484-38196 GCA_002426495.1 Thermacetogenium sp. UBA5472 | reverse complement strand
ACCCGCTAAGTATTGACACACTCGTCCAGTGATGTCCGCGTGATTAATTCATCCAAATATGGTAATATTGTTTTAGTAAAATAAGTTATCAATCGGGGTGATTTCCATGAAGTGCAAGATAAGAGAGCCGTTTAACGGGTTTTCCCATTTATTAGGGGCGCTGTTATCGATCGCTGGACTGATCTTTTTAATCAAACGTGCTCTGGAATTTCAATCAGTCTCCTATCTTGTTTCATTCATTATTTTTGGCATAAGCCTCATTTTATTATACACTGCCAGTGCACTCTACCATCTGCTGCAGGTCTCTGAGCGTGTAACAAAAGCCTTGAGGTACATCGATCACATGATGATCTATGTTTTGATCGCAGGTACCTACACCCCTATTTGCCTGATCTCCTTGCAGGGAACACAAGGTACTATTCTTTTGATATCGATCTGGGGAATAGCTATTATAGGAATGATTATCAAAGCCTTCTGGCTCAATGCACCCCGCTACCTTTCCACATTAATTTATGGGGTCATGGGCTGGATTGTAGTAATTACCCTTCCCAATCTAATCCCCTCGCTCACCCTCCCTGGGTTTGGCTGGATGCTTGCCGGGGGCATCTTTTATACCATCGGTGCCGTTATTTACGGATTGAAGTGGCCTAATTTCTCATCAAAAATAATCGGTTTTCATGAGATTTTTCATCTCTTCATCCTTGCGGGCAGTTTCAGCCACTACTGGCTCATTCTGAGGTTTGTTTAGTGACTTCTCAACCGGAAGGGGGAAGCAGGGGGACGGTCCTTTTGCTTCCTTCAGACTGTAGCGCTCCCTGCGTCTTTCAAACAGGTTGCTGAAGATAAACTAACTCGGTCTTTTGGCTACCTTTTTGCTCGTTTCTTTGAAATTTTATCTACATTATCAATATACAGAGAAATCTCGCCACACTCAGGACAGATCGCTACTTTAGGCTTTTCAATCCTGTCTGCAAAGAAACCAGTACCTGCAGCAATCGTAATACCGTATCCTGCACTATCAACCTTAACATCAAACCCCTTAACCATTTCACACTGACACTGACGACAAATTCTCATGGAATATACCCCCCCAATATATAGGTTTCATCAGTTCTTTATAAATCTACTAAGGCCCTCTATTCTTGTTTATGTTTTCTATATCTGTAGACACCGTAAACAATACCTGCCACTATAATAAACGGCCATACCAACAAAATTCCTTTAGCGAGCAGTGTGATGGAGTTTATGAATAGATTCCATCCATCTTTAAAGCTAACCTTTGCTGTGCTGGATATGTCTAACTCCTGATACAATTCGATGGTTAAGAGGCTGTAGTCAGTTAAGTTGTCCAAATATTTGATTTGTCCGCTGATGCTTTCAAGGGAAGTTCTGATGCGGGTGAGCTCATTTTCTATCTTCAGCATCTCTTCAATGGTTGAGGCTTTGCTGTACATTTCGACTAATCTTTTTTCCTGAGCTTCCTGTGTTTCCAATCTGGCTTTCAGGTCGATATATTCTGTTGTTACATCTCTTGTTGTTATTTGCGAGCGCTCTACATTTCCTACCTCTTTGATCTCTGCATAATACTTCTCGAAGTTTTTTTGAGGAACCTTGACTGCCATAATAACAACTTTTTTGCTCTTCTGTATATTTAGACTGGAGTCATTAATATAACCCTCATATTTTTCTGTTAAACTCACAATATCTTCTTCCACTTGGGAAAGGTCACTGGCTTCAATAGTTAGACTGCCATTTTTAATAACTTTTTGTTCGATATTGTTAGTCTCAGACTGCTCTGTATCCCCGGTTTTAGCAATCCCTGATTCTGAAGATTTATACTCCTCATTCCCGGCATAATCATATTCAGGTGTACTGCTATCCACGCTATTACTATTACTGGCACAACCACTGAAAAAACATAAGACCGATATTGACAATAACAAAATAATCCCTATAACTGCCATACGTCTCTTTTTCAAAATAACCAGCCCCCCCTTTTCCATAAATCAATAATAAGTTATTTGGTGGCTCTACGCAACGAAAAAGATGAATAAACTATTACCTGTACCCATGAATTCGCTGATGCCAGACTGGTGGACATGCAAAAAGAATAGACTAAAAATAATTGAATATTCTCCGAGTTGCAGTTCTAAGGACAATGTCTATGAACGTAAACCTATCTCCGCCTGACAGCTTGCTGTAGGGTTGTTCAGCCAGTTGCGGGGGATCAGGATCTGATCGGATTCGGCAAGAGAGCCAAGGGGGAGCTGCTGCAGAAATTAGATGCCTTTGGCTTGGCTGGGAAGTATCCGGATCACGTCTTCCTTTCTGAACATGGGGGCAGCGGGGAAGTTAAGAAGATGGACTACAACAAGCTTTACCTGTATGGCAGACATATAGCGAAAACCCCTTTGAGTTTCCGACGGAGGGACCTGCCTGGTGGTTGGGATTTGGCTCGGTATACCATCTGCCGCAATCACTCTTTCCGCATCGCCTAGTACAGGTATGTTAGCATTATGCGTTGCGAATATAAACTGGTTTCTATGCCTGGATTATAACTCTAGGCTTTCTTCTGCTCAGGCTATGATTGAGGGGCTTAATTTCGGAAGCAAAATGGAAACTTCACAAGCTCATGAGGTATTGCAAAGCCAATAAAAACGGCCTTCCAAAGGATAGGAAAACCGTGATTTTTTGGCGGAGAGGGTGGGATTC
>DIQC01000041.1:31518-35250 GCA_002426495.1 Thermacetogenium sp. UBA5472 | reverse complement strand
TTTGACTGTCAAAGCCAAATGCCACAAGAGAGCCTCTCTATTGGATGGTTTGTGGTTGCCTTCCAATTTACGAAAATTGACGATCTCTTGGTTTCTTCTAAAAAACTCTACTATGCACCAGCGCAGGAAACAAAAAGAGTCGCCTTGTTTCCGCTGACGTCTGGGGAAGGAAAAAGAAGCAAAAAGAACGTCCCTTTGCTTCCTATTCAGGGCCTGCATAGCACCCTTTTTCTGCTTCCGCTTCCTCGAGTGTTTTGTCAGTGTCCTTTTTGCGAAGCCGGCGAAAAAACTCCTGTACAGCATGTGCGCACTTTTCTTCCAGAACACCGCCTGTTACCTCTACCCGGTGATTGAAGCAGGTCTTGCCCAGCAGATCGACACAGGAACCGGCAGCACCGGCTTTAGGGTCGGGAGCACCGTAAACGATCCTGCCCACTCTTCCCTGAATGGCTGCTCCGGCACACATAGGGCAGGGTTCCATGGTAACATAGAGTGTACAGTCATTCAAGCGCCAGGTGTTAAGCCTTAAAGCAGCCTCTCGCAGAGCAAGCATCTCTGCATGTGCTGTAGGATCACTGAGCCTTTCTCTGAGGTTGTGGGCTCGGGCGATCACCTCATCTCCTGCCACCACAACGGCACCAACTGGAACCTCTAGTTTGGCGGCGGCTTTGTAGGCTTCTTTAACAGCCTCTTTCATGAATTTTTCATCACGTTCTATGCTTGCGGTTTCCACTATTTCCACTATTTCCACTATTTTCGCCTCACATCAAAACCACAGATTAAGGCAATTCTAACACGAAACCCTCTGTATTGCAATTTTACCCATTTAGCATCAGACACAGGGGAACACAGGGGGACGGTTCTCTTGTGTCAAACCACAGCCGAGGGAACTGTCGAGTGAACGGGAATGTAGACAACATCTTGGAAATGAGTTAACCTTTTCTTGGAGGCTGAACGATATCAATGAGGCAGTATGTGGGGAGGATATAATGGTTTTGGAGATAACTATCATCGCTACCCGTCCTCTTGGCGAAGCTATAGTCACTGCCGGGGGAGTAGATGTGAAGGAGATAAATTCCAGGACTATGGAGTCGAAATTGGTAAAGGGTTTATATTTTGCTGGTGAAATACTGGATGTGGATGGTTACACCGGAGGGTTTAATCTGCAGGCGGCATTTTCCACCGGATACCTGGCAGGAAAATCAGCTGCAGAGAAGTAGGCACAGAGTAGACACAAGAGAACCGTCCCCGTGACAGACTGACACACTCTTTTACTTCCTTTTTATATAAAAAACTGGTACACTTTTATGGAAATGAAGTGTTCCCGTGGTATTATCTAAATGCTTACAAGGCTCATGTGCTTTGCGACCGCAGAGTCGTTGGCCTTTTATTCTTGGGAGGGACTTTATGCAATCAATTTTATGCGTAGGAGTTGGAGGTTTCATCGGATCGGTTCTGAGGTATGAGTTGGGAAGGATTCCCATTGCAGGAGATTTTCCGTTCGTGACAATGCTGATTAACATCCTTGGATCTTTTGCTATCGGTCTCCTTTCCGAATTTGGAAAGGACAAAACCGCTATCAGCCCTAATACCGTTTTATTCTTACAAACAGGCCTTTGCGGAGGCTTTACCACCTTCTCAACCTTTTCTCTTGAAACCGTAAAATTACTCCAAAACAACAAATACTTGGCAGGTTCATCTTATGCCGTGTTAAGCGTTGTCCTTTGCCTTTCCGGTACTATCCTGGGGATACTCCTTGCCCGCACAATCAAAGCAAGGTTTGCATTCTAATGAAATAGCCCCGGCTATAATGGCTGTCAGAGGCCGAAGAGCTCGCTGACACATCGGGAATGGTTGTTATTGCCTGGTCAAAGTGGTAAAATATATCTTATAGATTGACTGTTCTGTTAATTACTGGGCGGCTGATATGTCTACTGAAACAAGTTGCAGCAAAATTACTACCCCCCCTTTAAACAATACTATAATTGCGCTATCAGTTATATTTTCAGAGAACTATTAGTTGATAGCATTTCCATACCCTTATATTAGCGCATCCCCATTTTTACCCTAATTTGCATTTACTGTTTATTTCTAATAAAAAAGGAGAGTGATCTCATGACCCATGCGGTGATTATTGCAGGGGGCCGCGGAGAGAGGTTCTGGCCGAAGAGCAGAGAGGGCCTTCCTAAGCAGTTCCTCCGGCTGATCGGGGACAAGACCATGCTCCAAGGTACTGTTAATAGAACAGAAAAGCTCTTGGCTCCCGAAAACATCTATATCATAACGGCAGAAAACCATCTGGGAACCGTGCAAGAGCAAGTGCCCGAAATCCCTCAAGAAAACATCATCCTGGAACCTTGCGGTCGGGATACTGCTGCTGCTATTGGCCTTGCCGCAGTAATAGTCCAGCAAAAGGATGCCGGCGGGGTAATGGTTGTGCTGCCCGCTGATCATTATGTTGCTGATAATAACCGCTTCGCAGCTGTACTGCAAGGTGCGGTTGAAGCAGCCAGAGAAAACCGGGCGGTCACCATCGGTATTACTGCTACTCGCCCGGAAACCGGATACGGCTATATCGCTCAAGGCCAGTATTATCAGAACTTTGCAGGAATTCCCTCTTATCATGTAGAGCGATTCACGGAAAAACCTGACCGACAGAAAGCAGCCGAATTCCTGGAGGCCGGTAATTATTTTTGGAACAGTGGAATTTTTGTCTGGAAAGGAGATGTGATCAGACAGCTGATCGAAGAGCACCTCCCTGCCCTGGCAGTAGGCTTAGATAAGATTGAAGAAGCTGTAGGCACAACAAGCTACCCCCAGGTTTTACAGGAAGTCTATGAGGGACTCCCCAAAATATCTATCGACTACGGGGTCCTGGAAAAAACCCGGGAGATTCTGATGGTACCCGGAAACTTTGGTTGGGATGATGTGGGGACCTGGACAGCACTGGAGGCCTATAAGGAGCATGACCTGAACGGCAATGTTTTGGATGGCCAAGGGGTTTTGGTAGACACCACAAACACAATGGTACAGGGCTCTGACAAAGTAGTCGCCACCCTAGGTGTAGACAACCTGATCATTGTGGAGAGTGAAGGCAGCATCCTGATCTGCAATAAACAGAGGGCACAAGATCTTAAAAAGGTGACTAAGGCCTTGCAGGAAAATGGTTATAAGGAGATATTATGATGAAAACAGATATATTTCGACAGTATGACATTCGCGGTGATGCCCAGCGAGACCTAACAGATAGAACTGTAAGGCTCATCGGGCAGGCTTTTGGAACCTATGTCCAGGAGCACGGATCGAATAAGGTGTTGGTTGGCAGGGACAACCGTCTCAGCTCTGAAAGGCTGCACAAGGTGATGCTGGAGAAGCTGCTTGATGTGGGCTGCCATGTGATAGATATCGGGTTGGTGGTGACACCAACCCTTTATTTTGCCAGGGAACACTTCCGGATCGATGGCGGCGTAATGATCACCGGCAGCCATAACCCTCCGCAGGATAACGGATTCAAGCTGGCTTGTGGCCCTGGCACTATTTATGGTGAGGAAATCCAACAATTGAAAAATATGATCATTGCCAAAAAGTTCAGGTCCGGCAGCGGTACCCTGGAGGTACAGAATGCCGTGGCACCCTATCTGGAGATGCTTGCCGAAAAGATCAGTTTGGGGCCCCGCACCCTAAAGGTTGCGGTGGACTGCGGCAATGGCACAGCATCACTCTTTGCTGAAA
>DIQC01000041.1:22185-31319 GCA_002426495.1 Thermacetogenium sp. UBA5472 | reverse complement strand
AGCTTCCCCAACCACCATCCGGATCCGGTAAGAACAGCTAACCTGGTTGAACTCAAGAAAGCCGTACTCAATAATGAGGCCGACCTGGGAGTCGCCTATGATGGTGATGCAGACAGGCTCGGAGTCATCGATGACCAGGGCGATGTGGTCTGGGGTGACAGACTGATGTGCCTCTATTGGGAGGAGATCCTTGCCCAACACCCGGGAGAACAGGCCATTGTGGAAGTGAAATGCTCCCAAGCTCTGGTCTATGAGATCAAACGACTGGGAGGCAAGCCCTTCTTTTATAAAACCGGACACTCCCTGATCAAAGCCAAAATGCGAGAAACAGGCGCTATTTTCACCGGAGAAATGTCAGGGCATATGTTTTTCGCAGATGAATACTATGGCTATGACGATGCCTTTTATGCAACAGGGAGACTTCTAAGAATTTTGTCGAATACGGAAAAGCCACTTTCCCAGCTCCTGGCTAGGATCCCCAAATATTACTCTACAGCAGAGACAAGGATCCCCTGCCCAGAAAAAGCAAAATTTGATGTTGTTGCCAGCATCGCAGAATATTTTCGCCGGGAGTATGAAATTATCGATGTGGATGGTGTGCGGGTACTCTTCCCTGAAGGTTGGGGGCTGGTGCGCGCATCTAATACCCAACCTGTTCTGGTGGCCAGGTGTGAGGCCAAAACGCCTCAAGGATTGGATGAAATCTGCGCAATTATGAAAAGTGCCATCAAGCGACATAAAGAGGTGGGTGACTTTGAATGGGAATATTAGACTCTGAAAGTCTGTTTGAAAAAAGTATCGCCAGGCCACTGGAAGATGCCCGGAATTATAAAAATATCAATCTGATTGTGGGGATCCCATTTTATAATGAAATTGATACTCTTCCCCTGGTTCTGAGGGTGGTGGCAGACAGCCTGGTCAGCATGAAAATCTCAGATAAAGCACTTATTATTTGCGCCGGCGACCCGGCCGGAGAGAAAGCACTAGAGGCAATTAAAGACACGCAACTGCAGGTACCCCATATGGAGTTTTTGATGCTCGAAGGAGCCAACGGCAGGGGGATGAGCATCAGGGCGCTCCTGGAACTGGCAGACAAGATGGAGACAGACCTGGCCATTTTACCCGCCGACATCATCGGCAAGGGATCTGGACTGCAGCCCGGATCCCTACAGCGCATGCTGAAACCGCTCCAGCATGGATACGACCTGGTGCTGACCTCTTTCCGCAGGCAGTACTTTGAGGATCTGTTAGGTAAACTCTTCCTTGGGCCCCTCCTGGAAACCTTTTACGGGTACAGGATATCCGACACGATCAGCGGTACCTATGCCATTTCCCACGATATGGTGGAAGAATACTGTGCAGACATCAAGTTTTGGGTGGATCACACCCGGGGTTTTGGCATCGATCCCTGGCTGATCACAACAGCCATCCTCCAACAGAGGAGGATCTGTGAAGTGCCCTTGGGGTTCAGAATGGTATACGCCTCTCTTGATAAAGTAACCATTGTTTTCAAGGATTTTGCAGCATTTATATTTGAGAGCATTTTAAGAGATGAAGAATACTGGAAAGAAAAGAGTGTTGTGCTGCGCTCACCCGATATCTGCGGCTTGGAGCCTTACCAGGATGTTCCTGCAGCCCAAACCTACGATACCAGAGTCCTAACTCACTTCTTCAGAAACGGATTCAACCAGTACCGGGACCTGTTAGCCACTGCCTGCCCGCAAGACCTGTTCGTAGATTTAGAGCGCAGTGTCATCTCACCGACCCGGGACTTTCACTTGGGTGGGAAAACCTGGGCCAATACCGCCTACAGCCTCCTTTCCCACTACCGGTTTGCCCCTGACACAAACAAAGAAGATGTCCTGGAGGCTCTCACCGCAGTTTACTGCGGGAGAATGGGTGGCTTCCTGGAACATCTGGAAGTTCTTCAGGAAGATCTGACCAGCGAAAAAAGTACTTATGCGGCTTCCATTATCTCCAGCCGCGCCGAAAGCATGAAGGATGAGCAGCGAAGGTACTTCCTGCATGGCAGCATCAGCTTCATTAGGCAGTGGAAAGAAAAATCATGGAAACACAAACCACCTCTTATCCCTGCCGACTATCTGGAGTTCATCCCCGGCAAACCAATAGTTCTTCCCAAGACCATTAAATGGCGAAGAGAACAGGAAATTTGGACATCCGATCTGTTCAACCGACTCCAGACACGCTACAGCGATAAATTTCATGACTTCATGGAAGATGACCTCCACATCTCTGCAGATTCCAGCTCTAAAGCCATCACCTCCCGTCTGGAAGAGTATATGGAAGAGCTGGAAGAGATCATTGACAAATTATTTCCTGGCAATGTTTATACAGAAGAGGGCACCAGGGAAGCTGTTGAAGCGATCTTTCAGTCAATCGGCAACCTAAAGTTCTTCGGCATTAAAGAGAAGATCTTTGAGAAGGCCTTGACCAGGTTCCCCCCTCTAAATATCATGATCCCAGAAAATTGCCATACGCCACGTGACCTTTTTGACAAAATGCTTCCCCGGGATGCAGTTACCCTGGCCAACCTGATTGAAACGAGAAAATGGGCTGACCGGACACTCCTGTGGATTTTAGACAACCTGACACCTGAGGATATGGAGGAGGTAGAGCTCAAACCCCTGGTCCTGGGAGATAGCTTCAGGGGTGGAACATTCAAGCTGGGTAAGATCTCCGATCTGAACAAGCTGACTACCAGACAGGTGATCAGCCCCTTGAGCAAAGGGATCGGAGGCAAATACCCCAAACTTCGCTTCTTCCTCTTTATCGGCAGGCAGATCATGATCGCCCAAAATTATTCGTACTTATACCAAACCTATGCACGGGAGAGAAAAAAGCTGGGATTAAAGATCCGCAACTCTCTCATCGGGCGCTTCGAATCGACTCCCTTTTCCGCCTATAACATCTTTGAGAACTACCACCACCGTGAACTGATCAGAATGTTACGCATCCTGGCACAAAAAATGACACTCATCGGACAGGTCAATGAGGCACAGATGCTGAAAACCATGTGCGATGGCTACGGGGTAAGCCAGGTTCTTGGGGATGGAACCTTTGTCCCCTGCTCCGCCTGGAGCTGGGCTAGTTACAGTTCTAAAGGAGGGGCAGGAATTCCCACCCCCATGTCCTCCCATGTTGAAGAAAGGTGGTTTAACCACGACCTTCTGGAGGAAATCCATGCCGAACTGGGCTTTGACCCCGGAGATATTTTGCAGCGGATTACCCAGTCGATTGGAGACGGAAAGGCTGATGATGACCTGCTGGATGTCCTCCTCGGTATCAAATCCAAGGATGTCACAGTGGTGGCACAGGAAATCCAGGATTATCCGCCGGCTAAGCCGCTGGTGCGCTACCCAGGCAACCCAATTCTCAAACCGATCAAAGATAACCCCTGGGAAAGCAAATATGTGCTGAATGCTGCAGCATTACGCATCAAGGATAATGTCTATCTTCTGTACAGGGCTTATGGAGATGATGAGGTTTCCCGCATCGGTTTAGCTGTCACAGATGGCTATCATGTCCTGGAGCGGCTCCCTGATCCCATCTTTGCACCCCAGACCGAACAGGAAAAGAAGGGGGTGGAGGACCCCCGGGTGGTGATCATCGGTGATCGGGTCTATATGATGTACACCGCCTATGATGGGGTGATCGCCCAGATCGCTGCGGCCTCTATCTCTATCGATGACTTCATCAATAAGAGATTTTATAGATGGAAGCGAGAAGGGCTGGCCTTCAAAGATATTTGGAATAAGGATGCCTTCCTCTTCCCAGAAAAGATCAATGGCCAGTATATCATCTATCACAGAATCGAGCCCAGCATCTGGGTATCCTACATGGATAATCTGGAGTTTCCTGTTCCCAAAGAGGGTCATTCGATCATCATGGGACCGCGTCCTGGCAAGATGTGGGATTTCCTGAAGATCGGTGCTGGTTCTCAACCGATCAAAACAAAGTACGGCTGGCTGATGATCTATCATGGTGTTGATAAAGAAAAGGTCTACAGGCTAGGGGTAATGCTTGTTCCCCTGGATGAACCGGAGCGGGTCATCTACCGCTCACCCAACCCCATCCTCTCTCCGGAAACCGAACATGAAATCGGCCAACCAGGCTGCAGCTGGGTCCCCAACGTGGTATTCACCTGTGGAGCTGTTCCAGCTAAAGACAAAGAGATTCTGGAAGCAGATGACGAGATCCTGGTTTATTATGGAGCAGCTGACACCTATATGTGTCTGGCTACAGGCCTTGTCGGTGATCTGATACCAGAAGAGGTACGGAAGGAATTGTGAGACGCGGGGACGGTTCTCACGTCTCATAAGACGCGGGGTCTGTCCCTGCGTCTTATGAGACACATACATTAAAACCCTAATTATGGTATAATATATGAGAGAGCAAAAGAGCAGGGTGAGGCCATGAGAAAAAACACTCTTATTATTTATTGGGTTGAAACTGCAAATCGTGATTATAAGACTATGCTAAATTTATACAAGAGCAGAGATTTTCAATGGAGTCTCTTTATAGGTCATTTAGTTATAGAAAAGCTGATTAAAGCAATATATGTTAAGAATATCAGTGACAATCCACCTAGGACACACGACCTCTTAAGATTATCGGAGAGTGCAAAAATTCGCACAACAGAAGAACAGAAAAATGCATTAGACCTCATTACAACCTTTAATATCAATGCACGATATCCTGATTATAAGCAAAGTTTCTATAAGAAATGTGATTATAACTTCACAACAAATAGCCTAGAAAAAATAAAGGAGTTGAGAATATGGCTTCTTTCAATGATAGTAAAAAAGTAGATGCTATTATAAAAGAGTATAGAAAATTATTGAAGGAAAAAATAGATATAAAATACATATATTTGTATGGATCCTATGCGAATAATACTTATTCGTCAGATAGCGATATAGATATAGCGATAGTTGGAGATGATTTTAGTGGAGATCCGGTAGAAGATACTTTAATGCTCATGAAAATCAGAAGGAAAGTAGACACTAGAATCGAGCCTCGACCATTTAAAACGAGTGATTTTAATTTATCTAATCCATTTGTAAGAGAAATAATAAATACCGGAAGAGAAGTAAAATGAGACGCGGAAAAGTTCTCGCGTCTCATTTGGATAAAGAAATGACGCGTGCATCGGAAACAGTCCCCCTGTGTTATTTATCATCTTTTTCCCAATCACTAACGACCAGCCGGAAAAGCAGAAGTCGGAAGCCAGAGAGACCAGACTGTCTTGGATATTTTTCCGCCCGGACATCTTTTTTCCAACCACTAACCACCAATTCACCAACCACTATTCAGCTCGCCCATAGTCATCTTCTAAGCGTACAATATCATCCTCACCAAAATAACTGCCGGTCTGGGTTTCAATGAAAACAAGGGGTGTTTCCCCGGGATTGGCTACACGGTGTGCCGCCTCCCGGTGAATGTCCACCGACTGCCCTGAGGCGAGGGATATATCCTCTCCGTCAAGGGTTACCAAAGCCTGTCCGGAGACCACATACCAATGCTCCTTCCTTTTGAAGTGCTTCTGGTAGCTTAAGCGCTTGCCCGGATTGACAGTGATCCTTTTGACCTTATGGTCCGGGGCATCCAGCAAGACCTCCCAGCGCCCCCAGGGTGTGTTTGCAAAACCCTCTTGCTCCTTTTCCTGGAGAATGTGCGCTTCCCCAGAAATTATCTTGCTCTCAGCACCATCTTCCTCTGGATCTGCCTCCAGATCTTCAATTGCTTGAAAGCTGTAAAGCAGAGATAAAATGGCTTCAGCCCCCTGGTTGTAGTTGACCCCTTCTGGTGTCAAGGCATCATAACAGCCACCGCTTTCCTGATTATAGAGAGATGTCTTGTTGATATTCTTTCCAGAATACCACTCTCTCGCAAGCCTAGCCGAATCAAGATATTTCCTTTCCCCTGTAGTCAGGTAGGCCTCTTTCAAGGCCAACACCATTGAGCAAGCATCAACAGGCTGCTGGTCATAACGGGGAATTTCTTCACCCCTCTGCCACCAGCCCCTATTTCCTACAATGTTCAGGTAACCCTGATCAAAAAGGTTGTCACTCAGGAAGGCCAGAGAATCCCTGGCAATGCTGAGTGCATTGCGGTTCCCACTGAAAGAATAGTAAGCCAATAGGGCCTGGGGAATAATGCCATTACAGTAGGTGATCTCATCCTCAAACCAGTACCAGCCCTTGCCCTTTGCTCTATTATAAATATAGAGCAGATCATCACAGAACTCCTGAGCGATCTTAGCTGCAGTCTTTGCAACAGCACCAACCTCTCTGTCATAAAGTTCTGTACAGCGTATCAAACCCAGCAGGGCATAGGCGCGGGAGCGGGGAAACTCAAGCCGGGAGAGGGTAGGCAGTACCCCTTCCAACATTTCCTGTGCCAACTTGCTCACCTCTTCCAGATCACAAGAGGCAGCTATGCTGCAGGCCAGAAACCCCCTCCCCTGACAGTCTCCGGAATCAAGATCCGCCAGATAGCGTCCCCTAACCAGTAAATTACGCCACCTTCCATCAGGCCGCAGTGCATCTTTTAGATACCGTGCATACAGAAGAGCCAGCCTTTCCCTGCTATCTCCCTCCATGTTCAGGGAAACAAGGAGTGCCCTAGCATTATCATCAACCGTGTGGCCGCTCTCTAGGTTTGGTTCGTCCCCTACCCCGAACTGGATGAACCCTGTTTCGTCAGTCATCTTCTCTAAATATCGATAATCCATCTACATCTACCTCCAGCTGCCTTGTCTCTTGGCCGCAGATGCCAAACTGTCACCTATAAACTTTTCATTGACAACTCGGCCCAGCTCCCGGGATCTACGCACTTCTATGGCCAGATCCGCATAACGGGCAGCGACTCCGGGCCAGCTGATGGTTTCACCGTAAGCTGAGGCCTTCTTCTCCAGCGACTTCTTCAAGGTCTGCCGTGATAACACCTGGTCCAGGTATTTACTGATCGCCTCTGAAGATGCCTCCGGAACTACAAGCCCTAGTTTATGTTTTTTGAGCAAATCCAGGGCATACTCAAATGGTGTAGAAACGATGGCCCTTCCGCAGCCAACTGCATAAGCCAGGGTGCCGCTCACCGCCTGGTCACGGTTTGGATAGGGGCAGAGATAGACATCAGTCATGTAAAGAAGATCCCCTAACTCCTCTACCTCCAAAAAGTGATTGATAAACTGCACATGCTTGTCTAGTCCACGGTCAGCACACATCTCGATCAGACTCTGGCGGTAGCTTTCACCCTCCTTTTCTAATAAAACAGGATGAGTCTTACCAGCTATCAGATACAGCACATCCGGATGCCTGTCGACAAGTCTCTCTACAGCCTTAATGCCGATCTCCAGTCCTTTACTGGGCCCGATCAGACCAAATGTGGCGATCAGCTTTCTGCCCGTATACCCGTAAAGCATCTTCAGGCCTTCCCTGTCTTTACGCTCAAATGGGGGGACACCATGGGGAATGATAGCTACCTTGTCCATGGAAACACCATATATACTGTTTAACAGCCTCGCCGAACGCCCGGTCATACAGACTACAGCAGCTGCCTGCCGCGCCAATATCTGCAGAATGACCCTCTGTCCAGCTGTGGGATGAGGTAACACAGTATGCGTTACAAGCAGAAAAGGTTTGTCTATATGGGCAACAAAATCGAACACAAAGTTACCGTCAGGACCACCGAAGATCCCGTACTCGTGCTGGATGATCACCATCTGGATCTGTGGAGAATTGTTGATCTTATAGGCTGCCTGGCAATAATCCTCTTTGGTATTCTGTTTAATTTCACAGTACACCTCCGGAGGATATGCATAATCCTTATCTGAAATAGCTGCAATACTCACTTTGTGTCCGTCCTTTACCAGACTGCCTCTCAGGTCCTTCGAAAATGAAGCAAGACCACACTGTCTGGGACTATAAGTACTCACATTAATAAAATTCAAATCGATCACTCCTTCCGCAATTCTAAATAACAAAACCAATAGAAAAGACCAAGGCCCCGGAAAAACAAATGACTACTGAATATAGAAGTCTCAACCGGAGGTCATTATCATAAACTTGCAGGCTCTGCCTGCTGTATTTTCATTAAGTGTCGTGGATGTTAATGATGGTGGAAATTTCCTTTGCAATACCATGGGATAGTCATTTTGCAGATTTCTCGTGCCAATCGTGCTTTGAGCCGACTGGCTATGAATGCTATGGGATACTCAACTTGCGGGATTAACTAGAAATGGTTAAAAAATGTTTTGAACTGTAACCGCTATTGGATATATAGTCGCTAGCTACTACAGGAGAAAATAACCTCCGATACATCTTGCACATCTGTCTAGCAGCATACCGCTCTTCACCTATTTGTTCTGCCACGCTAACAAAATGAAGTACACAACTATTCGCTTTGTGCGAAATATTATCTTTATGTTACCAATAATTAGCTGTTTTGTCAAGACACCCACGCATTGTTAATGAGTTCTTAACATTTTTGTTGCGCATCGACAAATATAATAAAATGCACAAAAGCCCGCAGGCATACCTGACCATTATATGCCGACTTTCCGTTCGTTATGACACCATATGCCGATGGAATTCTCGGCAGGATTATTCATGACAGATTTAAAGGGCCTTCCAATGACCCAACTGTCTTGGAAAACCCTTTATAGAGCGCTATTTCTGCATAAAAAAAACATACTCTCCCTTGGAGGAAGGTATGTCTTTCCTGGTACGCCCGGAGGGAATCGAACCCACGACACGCGGTTTAGGAAACCACTGCTCTATCCACTGAGCTACGGGCGCAGAAAAAAATGGCGGAGAGAGTGGGATTCGAACCCACGAAACAGGTTTTTACCCGCTTAATCGCTTAGCAGGCGATCGCCTTCAGCCAACTCGGCCATCTCTCCATTGTAAAATAAAAAATGGTGCGCCCGGAGAGATTCGAACCCCCAACCTACAGATCCGTAGTCTGTCGCTCTATCCAATTGAGCCACGGGCGCGCTTTTGAATGATTTTATTATAGCTGATTACTGCGCTTTCGTCAATATTTTGGCGGAGGGGGTGGGATTCGAACCCACGGAACCCGTGAGAGTTCAACGGTTTTCAAGACCGCCTCCT
>DIQC01000041.1:0-22074 GCA_002426495.1 Thermacetogenium sp. UBA5472 | reverse complement strand
AACCGCTCGGACACCCCTCCACAAGGCAATATGCCTCAAAGATCGACTAACAGTATAGCACACAGTACAAACAACTGTCAATTTGAAGACACAAAGGGACGGTTCTCTTGTGTCAAGAGGGATGGCAGACTGTGTGACAACCCCCCAAATTAACGGTTTAGTGGTCAGAAGTGGGAGACACTAACCACCAACCACTAACTTATTACATCTATGCCCATGTATGGGCGCAGTGCTTCTGGGACGACTACTGTCCCATCCTCCTGCTGATAGTTCTCCAAAACTGCAGCTAGTGTGCGCCCAATGGCTAAGCCAGAGCCGTTGAGGGTATGTACAAAGCGCGGCTTTGCTCCTTGTTCAGGCCGATAGCGAATATTGGCACGCCTGGCCTGGAAGTCCTCAAAATTACTGCAGGAAGAGATCTCCCGGTAGGTGCCCGCTGCAGGGAACCAGACCTCCAGGTCGTAGGTTTTGGCTGCAGAGAAGCCCAGGTCGCCGGTAGAGAGGGTGACCACCCGGTAAGGCAGCCTTAACCGGTGCAGCACTTCCTCAGCATCATGGAGCAGTCTCTCTAATTCAAGATAAGACTCGCCTGGTTTTGTAAATTTAACTAATTCGACTTTATTAAACTGGTGCTGCCTGATCAATCCCCTGGTATCACGCCCAGCAGCACCGGCTTCAGCTCTGAAGCAGGCTGTATAGGCGGTATGGTAAATAGGCAGATCTTCCTCTGATAGAATCTCTGAGCTGTAAAGATTTGTTACAGGAACCTCTGCCGTAGGGATCAGGAATAGTTCATTCTTTTCACATAAAAAGAGGTCATCTTCAAATTTAGGGAGCTGCCCAGTACCGGTCATCGTTTGGCGGTTAACCAGAAAAGGAGGAAATACTTCCGTATAGCCATGCTCTGTTGTATGCAGATCAAGCATAAAGTTGACCAGGGCTCGCTCCAGTTTCGCCCCCCATCCTTTAAGCACAGTAAACCGTGCGGCGGCCAGCTTCACCCCTCGTTCAAAATCCAGCAGGTCTAAGCCTTCCCCTATATCCCAGTGAGGCAGTGGTGTAAAACTGAATTTTGGTGTTTCTCCCTCTATCCGCAGGACAACATTGTCCTCCTCATCATTCCCTACAGGCACCGATTCATGAGGAATATTGGGGATCATAAGCAGCTGCTGATTCAACTTATCGTCAAGATCTGCCAGCTGTTGATCCATCCCCTTGATCTGACCAGAAATCCCCCTTACCTCATCCATAATCTTTGTGGCATCCTCTTTGGCCGCTTTGAGCTTCCCTACCTCCTGAGAAAGGGTATTGCGCCTGCTTTTCAGGTTCTCGCTTTCAGCAATGAGGCTACGCCGTTCTTGATCATAGGCCAGCACCTGTTCCAGTTCAAAATCATTGTTGCGCTTAACAAGTGCCTCTTCGACAACTTTCTGATTACTGCGGATAAACTTCAGATCTAACAAGTGTTTCACCCTTTCGGAACCGTTTTTCCACAATATCTATACGGAATCTAGACAAAAATATGCTGCTTCCTGAACCAGAGGATGCCACAGCAGACAAAAGCGCTGTTTAAACCCTCATCTCATTGAAGCAATAATGCAAGTTCAGCCCCACCCTAAAAAACCATCAGTTGGGGCTGACTTCTATCCTACATATTGACTACCTTAACACTCACCAGCTTGCCAGAATCACGCAGCTTATTCAATGTCGCTTCCTCAGCAGGTGAGTCTATATTCAGAACCATCATGGCTTCCTCATCCTTTGTCTTACGCGCTACCTGCATCATCGCTATATTTACTTTATCCTCACCCAAGACCGATGCCAAAAACCCGACTACTCCCGGACGGTCATGCTGCTCTACGAAGAGCATATGGGGGGTAGGAACTACATCGATCTGGTACTGGTTCATCTGGACGATGTGGGGACTCATATCCCAGGCCAGTGTACCGGCATATTCCGCTTTTGTCCCATTTCCTGCGCAAACAACGGAAATCAGACTGACATGCCCCGATGCACTAGTCTCATCCAGGTGTTCACTGACCTTTAGGCCACGGTTTTCAGCAAGCCAGGTGGCATTAACCAGATTAACACTGTCCCCCATAACAGGAGATAGCAGTCCCTTCAAAAAGGCTAGGGTGATGATTCCCGTTTCCTTTTTGGCGATTTCTCCATGGTAAGTGATCTCTACCCTTTCTAGGGGCACACTTTCCAGCTGGTAGTAGAGCTTCCCTAGATACTCGGCCAATTGCAATAATGGCCTCATGGTATCGATCTCTTCACCCAGCAGACAGGGGATATTTACTGTATTGGGAACGATCTCTCCTTTTAGAGCATCCAGCACGTAATGTGCCAGATCAGTACCTACCCGGCGCTGGGCCTCATAGGTAGTAGCACCCAGATGTGGAGTGACTACAACATTGTCAAATTCCACAAGGGGGTTGTCTGTACAAGGCTCTTTGCTGTAAACATCAAGGCCAGCACTGGCCACGATACCATCCTGCAAGGCCCAGGCTAAGGCTTTTTCATCGATAATTCCACCCCTGGCGCAGTTGACAACACGCACACCCTTTTTGGCGAGCTGGAACTGCTCTTTGCCGATCATGCCGATGGTCTCCTCGGTTTTGGGGGTATGTACTGTAATGAAATCTGCTTGGCACACCAAATCATTTAAGGTTTCTATGCGCTCTGCTCCAAAGCGCTTAAAGCGTTCTAATGGAATATATGGATCATAAGCAATGACCCGCATATTGAAAGCATTGAGGCGAGTCGCCACAAAGGAACCGATCCTTCCCAAACCAACGATCCCTACTGTTTTCCCATAGAGTTCACTGCCCATAAAGAGGCTCCGTCCCCAGCCACCATTTTTGATGGTTTGATGGGCCTGGGGAAGATTCCTGGCAGATGCCAGCATTAAAGCGATGGTCTGCTCCCCGGCGGAAAAGCTGTTGCTGTCCGGGGTGTTGACAACCACAATTCCCTGGCGTGTGGCAGCATCCAAATTAATATTATCTACACCGTTGCCGGCACGGCCAACCACTTTCAACCGTTTTCCCCTTTTGATAACCTCTTCTGTTACTTTGGGGACACTGCGCACGATGAGGGCATCATAGTTTTCGATAATTTCTTCTAATTCAGGCTGTGTGATCCCTATCTTCAGATCCACATCTGCCTCAGCCCTGAGCATCTCCATGGCCTCGTCAACTATTTTATCACCGACAATAATTTTCGGTCTTTCCTTCATTTCCTTCACCATCCTTTTAGGCGTTAGCCTTCATGGCAATTTCCTGAGCAGCCCTGACACCCTGCCCTAAGTTCACCGGTAAGCCATTGATAGCTAGAGACATTTCCAGGGCAGCCAAGACTGTCAGTATGTCTAGTTCTTGCACATAGCCCAGGTGGCCAATGCGAAAGATCTTGTTTTTCAGCTGGTTCTGACCCCCGGCGACCACCACGTTAAATCTATCCCTGAGTGTGGAGCGAATAGTGTCGGCATCGCTGCCGGCAGGTGCCAGAACAGCGGTGACAGCACAGGAAGCCACATCATCCGCAACCAGTAACTCTAGGCCCTGGGCTCGGACCCCGGCCCGCACCATATCTCTCAGCAGCCTGTGCCTGGCGAAAACCTGGGGTAAACCCTCGTTTTTGATCATTTGTAAAGACTCAGCTAAAGCGTTCAGCTGAGGAATAGCCGGGGTATAGGGGGTTTGGCCCTTTTCAGCGTATTTTCTTGCATCTAAAAGATCCCAGTAATAACGGGCATTAGTGCATTTCTTTGCCACTTCCCAGGCTCGCTCACTCACTGAGACAAAAGAGAGTCCTGGAGGGATCATAAAACTCTTCTGGGAACCGGCTACCACAACATCCAGGTTCCAGGCATCGGTTCCCAGTTCCATGGCCCCCAGCCCACTGACCGAGTCAACGATGAAGAGAGCCGGATGATCCCCCAATGCCTTTCTTAATTTTGGCAGGTCATTGGTCACTCCTGTTGATGTTTCATTATGAGTAACATAGACTGCTCTGATCTCTTGATCAGTATCTTTTTTAATGACATCTGCCAGCAGTTCCGGATCAGCAGCTGTTCCCCAGGGGAAATCGATTTTCTCTACAACTGCGCCGAAGGTCTCGCAGATTTTGGCGAAGCGGTCACCAAAGTTGCCGATAGAGACCACAACCACCTTTTCCCCCGGAGAGATGAAGTTTACTACTGCAGCCTCCATTCCCCCGGAACCAGCGGAAGGAAAAATTATTACATCATTTTTCGTGCGAAAAACATTTTTCAGTACCTCAGTCAGTCCAGTAAAAAGTTCTTTGAATTCCGGTCCCCGATGGTTGATCATCGGTTTCGCCATTCCCCGTAAAACATTGGGAGGGACAGTTGTAGGACCGGGCAGCATTAAATATTGTTTTTCCTCCATTTTGAGAACCTCCTTTAAGATCCTACTCAATATAATATAAAACTCCCGTCCCACTTAAGGGACGGGAGTTGATACCCGCGTTGCCACCCAAATTAATGACAGAATAAAATTCTGACATCCTCTCTAACAGTTTCTAACAGAACCACCTGTGCTTTTTTGCCCTGCATAACAGGTTTTCAAAGCAGGCTCCAGGGTGGATTCGGTCTGTCTTCCTGCCGGCTTACACCAACCGCCGACTCTCTGTAAGGCCAGACAGGCTTACTGGTCCCCTTCTCAGCCACTAGCAATCTTAATAATTAAAAGTCATTATAGCACAGATGATAGTCAGTGACAAACTTTTTCATATTAATTCTTTATTAAGATATCCCTTAATAAAATCCAGATCAATTAACTGCAAATCCTTTAAAGTATCACTGTCCCAGTTTCGCTGCATCTGTCCTTTACTAAAGCTGTTGGCAAAGACAATAGCCTGTTCCATGATCTCCAAACTCCTGGAATCCACTTTACCTGGAACACCTGTCAACACAATAGTTTTATAGGGATTTCTGTCTGGTCCTATATTGCCGGTCAGTGGGTGTGTGACAAGTTGGTATCCTTTGCTGATTTCTTCTTTGACAACCATAAACAGCTGCACAACCGAGATGCCTGGCAGTGCTTCCACAAAGGGAAGCCCTCTTTCAATGACCATTGGGTTGTTTGTAAGGCATCTGATTTTCATTATTCTAAACCCCTTTCGGGTACATGCGGAGACAGTCACCGGACACCATCCCCGGGACACGTGGACGGTTCTTTCGTCTCACAAGAACCTTCCCCGTCTCACGTCGCTGAGACGCGAGAACCGTCCATGCGTCTCAGCGCATCAGTGGGTGGCGAGAACCTTCTCCGATTCTCCCGCCTCTTGCAGCTACTTATCGAATACTGTTTGTCCATCAACCTCGGTCTGAAGTGCGTTTAATGCTTTCTCTACCAGTTTCCTGCGCATTTTTTTCTCTTCTTCCCTACTGAGGGATGGATCCCCCAAAGGGTGTGGTATAGCCACAGCAGGAACAATCCTGTTGGCTCCAACTGTCAAGGAAATAGGCACAATAGTACACATATGCACTACTGGAATTCCCGTTTTCTCAATTTCTTTGACCATCGTTGCACCGCAACGTGTGCAGGTTCCTCAGGTGGAGGTCAGGATAACCGCATCCACTCCACTACTTTTAAGTTCACCTGCTATCTCTGCAGCGAATTTCTTGGCATTGGCCACAGAAGTGCCATTGCCCACAGTAGCGTACCAGTATTCATACAGTGAGCCGATTTCACCGGCCTTCTCCATCTCCTTGAGAACATCCACCGGAAGAACTCGATCCAGGTCCTCATTGGCATAAACCGGGTCATATCCACCATGGGCTGTTTCGCTGTTTTCAGGGTTCAAGTCATCGATTCCCTGCAGGCTATACTTGCCATACTTGGATGCGCTGGAAGACTCGATATGGTCTGGATTTCCCTTGGGAACCGGACCACCTGAAGAAAGAACGGCAACTTTCGCTTTTGTAATATCTTTGATGGCTGCACTGGGAGACACCCGATCAAATACTGGCATCGGATACTCAGTAGTATAATCCACATCTTTGAGCTTATTGATCAGCATATTCACAGCACGCTTGGAGCCTCGCTCAGCAGCAAAGTAATTCTGGCGGATGCCCCTGGAAATATAGCCTTCATCCTCAGGGGAACCGACCTGTTCGCCCCTAGCCAATTTTATTACCAACTTGGCCATAGGCTGCACTGCTTTTCTCATTCCCACCGCTGAGTTGGCGGTTTCTATGATATAGGCATATTTTTTATATATATCCACACCGGGGTTTTCCGGATACATACCGGAAACCACCGGAACACCCAGTTTTTCATGGACAGCTTTAGCCACTGCACCACTGGCTACCCCATAGCGGCCAGCATTGAAGGCCGGGCCGCAGATAACCACATCTGGGCTGTACTTCTCGATCATAGCAATAACTTCAGAGGTAGCAGTCTCTAAGTTTTCATTAAAATAAGTATCACCGCAGATGACAGTTGCCTTTATCTCTGCCTCTTCACCAAAAGTCTTCTGGAAGGCCATCCCCGGTCCGACCACACCCTCCCGAACTTCAGGTCTGTGATCAGCTTTTTCCTCGCCACCGATTCCTGCATAAAATTGGTTTATATAATGAACAACTTTAATGGTCACCATTATCCCCCCTTGTCCAGGTTAATATTGCATTGTATTGCCTTTAGCTTTCCCTTGCAGTTAAACAGCCAAAACCTAACTCATTTGTAGCGCCAATGATAACTTGAAGTTCTGCAGTTATGCTACCATCTTCACCTAAACTGCCATCAAAGCCTCCTGCAATAATATCGGCGACCTCAGGGTACCCAATTACAGTTTTCATCGGCGGCAGTGTAATGATCTCATTGGCATTTCCCACAGATATGACAGCATCCCCATACTCGCTAGAATCTGCCAAAGACTGAGAGGCACCATCTCGTCCTGCGTACTCACTAGTGACGAGGACAGTTTTGATCCCTTTTTTCTCGATTTTGGAACAATTCATAACTAAGTCTGCATCCGGATTTCCAAAACCCTCCTCAGAAATAATAACTCCATCTGCACCCATAAACTCCACCAATTTAGCAGTCATATTGGAAGAGCGTTCTTTGTCAGATAAAGTAACATTTTCATTGGTGATCACACAACCGATAAAATTAAAATCTTTTCCATGGCCAGCATAAAGGTCATGGATGATCGGGTTGTTCTGATGGGAATAGGTAGTGTTTTTGTCACAGGCGGAAACACAGTTCCCGCTGACTACGGCACCATCCATCATCTCTGTGGGATATATAATAGTCGGCAGAATATGTTTGGCATCCACCCCATATACAAAGGTATCATGAAGCAGGCCTTGGGTGATCAGCATATAGACATAAGCTACTTTAGGTAGGTTCGGATATTCATTTACCTGCTCCAGCAAAGGCTTGGTTTCAAAAACCTGAACAGAATCAGCCTCTATATTTTTCCCCGCCTGGCCTAGATACTCTGCTGCTCTGAAACCCGCCAATCTGACGACACGTTCGTGCTCATGCTGGTGCAGTCCCTCAATAGGGTCGACCTTGACGACAACATTCATAGTCTTGGAAAAAGGTGTATATTCAGCACCCGGTCCGGACATGTCGATGATGCCCTCCTGAAAGCCGACTATCCTCCCTGTTGTCACTACAGCGGCACCTTTCAGGACATTGGTTCGGCCTTCTCCGACCATATCCACATTGCTGATAAAACCAGGAAATACCCCGCCATTCCCTGAAACCTTGACCCTGGGTTCAATTACATCTTTGACAGGGATAATTCTTGTCTGCTCTCCGGGTTTTGCCAAAAAAACTTCCACTGAAGATATGTGATCATCATCACCGGTAATTTGGGCAAGCTCCTCCTTGTTTACAAAAAGGATTCCATTATTGACTTCGGTTTTTGCCCCGAATTGAACATCTTTGATCATGATATTGCCAACTTCTAAACGCAATCCATTCACCTCTTTCACACTTGCTTTTTCTAGAAGATAACTACGGCACAAAATTTTTCTGATCAACAATCCTACAATGTCTTGACCTTCTTCTCTACCTCCCTATATTTCCCAGCTATTTCTAAAATACTCTTAAAGATAACATAATATAATATAACATAAAATAACATAAAAAATAGGGCATAGGTTAATTTTTTACCATGCCCTGTGTACATACCTGAGAGTTTCACCTGCTGCCAGACTTGCTCCTTCGATATATCTAACACCTGACATCCTGTTATATCAGGCAAATGCGTTTGTTGCTGACTATTCTACTTTACCTTTTAAGAAACAGCAATAGTAATATTAATTTACTTTTTCCACATCATCAATACTGGTAGGTGGAACCTTGGCCACGGCAGCGACACTATTATCCTCTTCATCCACACGCATCAAGCGCACACCCTGGGTATTGCGCCCCTGTAGAGCAATTTCCTTGACTGGGATGCGAATGATACTATTATCACTGCTGATCAAGAGAATCTCGTCTTTGTCATCAACGATCCTAACCCCTATCAGAGAACCATTACGGTCTGTAACCTTCAGGGTGATGATCCCCTTACCCCCCCGGTTTTGCAGTCTGTACTCTTCTATAGCTGTGCGTTTGCCATATCCCTTTTCGGTGACCACCAGCAGTTGTCCACCCTTCTTGATACACTCCATCCCCACAACCTCATCATCACCATCCAAACGGATGCCGATGACACCTGTTGCCGGTCTGCCCATGGTCCTGACATCATCTTCCTTGAAACAAATGGCTTTACCACTTTTGGTAACCAGCGCTATATCGCTTTTTCCATCTGTCAAACGCACACCGATCAATTCATCATCAGTACGTAAACCGATGGCTATGATCCCATCTCTTCTGACAGAATCATAATCACTGGCCACACCCTTTTTGACAATCCCCTTCCTGGTAGCCATAAACAGATATTTATCACTCGTAAACTCCCTCAGAGGAATCACAGCGGTGACCTGCTCACCCTTTTCCAGTGGTATCAGATTGACCAGTGCTAATCCTTTGGCCTGGCGTGAAGCCTCGGGAATTTCGTAAATTTTAAGCCGATAGACCCTACCACGAGTGGTAAAGAACAGAATATAGCTATGAGTGGAGGCCACAAAAAGCTGTTCTGCCAGATCTCCATCTTTCGCAGTCAGGGCTATAATCCCTTTTCCTCCTCGGTGTTGGCCGTGGTAAGTTGTGACCGGAACCCTTTTGATATAGCCCCGTCTGGTCAGAGTGACCACAACATCCTCCTCAGGGATAATGTCTTCATCACTCAACTCATCATAACTACGTGTGATCACAGCTCTACGGCCATCTCCGAACTTTTTATTGACTGCTAGCAACTCTTTGCGCACTATACCCCGCAGTAGTTGTTCATCTGCTAAAAGCTTCTGCAGATGGGCTATCCTATCTTCCAATTCTTTTTTCTCCTCTAACAATTTGTCGCGCTCTAAACCGGTCAACCGCCGCAGACGCATATCTAGAATGGCCTGTGCCTGCTTTACGCTCAATTCAAAATTATCCATCAGACCCTGGCGAGCTATTGCTTCATTTTTTGATGACCTGATCAGATTGATCACTTCATCGATATGATCGTGAGCGATAACCAGCCCATCAACTATGTGCAGGCGATCCTTTGCCCGCTGTAGCTTATATTGAGTCCTGCGCTTCACCACAGTGATCTGGTGCTCTAGATAGTATTCCAGGACCTGCTTCAAATTGAGCAGTCTGGGCTGACCATCGACAAGGGCGATCATGATCACACCAAAGTTATCCTGTAACCTAGTCTGCTTGTACAATCTATTCAATAAAACATTAGGGTTGGCATCTTTTTTTAGTTCAATAACGATGCGCATTCCATCCCGGTCAGATTCATCCCGCAGATCGCTGATCCCTTCGATTTTCTTATCTTTAACCAGTTGTGCGATCCTTTCGATCAAGCGAGCCTTATTCACCTGATAGGGCAACTCTGTGACAATAATCCGGCTGCGCTTCCCCTCATGATCCTCTATCTCTGCCCGTGCCCTCATCACCACAGACCCACGCCCTGTTGTATAGGCAGATTTAATCCCATCACTGCCCAAAATAAAACCTCCTGATGGAAAATCAGGACCAGGTATATATTTCATTAAATCTTCCACCGCAGCCTCCGGGTGATCGATCAAATGGATCAATCCATCGATCACTTCACTCAGGTTGTGGGGAGGAATGTTAGTGGCCATCCCCACCGCAATTCCTGCGGATCCGTTGACTAACAGATTAGGGAACCTGCTGGGCAATACCGTCGGTTCTTTGTGGGATTCGTCATAGTTGGGCACAAAATCCACTGTATCCTGTTCGATATCTGCCACCATCTGCATAGAGATAGGGGCAAGCCGTGTCTCTGTATAACGCATGGCAGCTGCGGAATCCCCATCTATGGAACCGAAGTTGCCATGCCCGTCAACAAGTGGATTGTAGTAAGAAAAATCCTGAGCCATGCGCACCAGAGCATCATAAACAGAGGAATCACCATGTGGGTGGTAGCGTGCCAGAACATTACCCACTACAAAAGAGCTCTTTTTATGGGGCTTATCAGGGGTGATCCCTGTTTCATACATAGAATAGATAATGCGCCTTTGTACCGGCTTCATTCCATCACGAACATCTGGGAGGGCACGTCCGACAATAACACTCATCGCATAGTCCAGATATGATTTTTTGATCTCTTCATTGATATCTATCGGTACAACATTACTTTTATTTTTGTCCGACAAGTATATCCCCTCCTTTTCTTCAATACTAAGTCATTATTATAAACCTGCAGCAACAGATTGCCAATTTTTTTCTCATTATTAAATCAATTAGACATCTAAATTTTTAACCTCTCTGGCATGCTCTTTAATAAAATTTCTGCGGGGTTCTACCTTTTCACCCATCAGGAGTGTGAAAAGTTCATCAGCCTTCATGGCATCATCCAGAGTAACCTGAAGCATGATGCGCTTTTCCGGGTCCATAGTGGTATCCCACAGCTGGTCAGGGTTCATCTCTCCAAGACCCTTATAACGCTGGAGGCTGACATTATCAGTCTTCAATTCCCGCAGCAATTTCTCTAAATCGTGGTCATCGTAAACATATTGTGACTTTTTACCCTTCGTAACTTTATACAATGGGGGCTGGGCAATATATATATAACCAACTTCGATGAGCGGGCGCATGTAGCGATAGAAGAATGTTAACAGAAGTGTGGTGATATGGGCACCGTCGACATCAGCATCGCTCATAATGACAATCAAGTGATAGCGCGCCTTAGTAATGTCAAAATCATCTAAAATACCTGTACCCACTGCAGTGATGATATTCTTGATCTCCTGATTAGCCAGCAATTTATCGAGTCTGGCCTTTTCCGCATTAATTATTTTACCCCTTAAGGGGAGAATGGCCTGAAAACGGCGGTCACGCCCTTGCTTGGCAGAACCCCCGGCCGAGTCCCCCTCTACTATATACATCTCACATTCTTCCGGATTTTTGGATGAACAATCTGCCAGTTTTCCAGGTAAACTCAAGTGATCAAGTGCCGACTTTCTCCTGGTCAAGTCCCTGGCTTTTCTAGCCGCATCCCGAGCGCGAGATGCCTGCAGGGATTTTTCAGAGATTATCTTAGCATGTCCGGGATTTTCTTCAAAAAAGGTAGCCATATATTCAGTGACCACAGAGTCGACAGCACCCCGCACCTCACTGTTGCCCAATTTTGTTTTGGTCTGCCCTTCAAACTGGGGTTCTTTTAGTTTTATACTGATCACTGCACTAAGACCCTCACGCACATCTTCCCCAGTCAGATTTTGTTCACCATCTTTGATTAGACCGCTGCGTCTGGCATAATCATTGACAACCCTGGTCATGGCTGTTTTGAATCCAGTCTCATGTGTGCCACCTTCCTGGGTATGAATATTATTGGCATATGAAAAAATATTTTCTACATACCCGGAATTATACTGGATCGCCACTTCTACTACGATATCATCCTTGATAGTTTCTAAATAAAAGGGTTCATTATGCAGAACATCTTTATTTTTATTGATATCTCTGACAAAATCAGCGATACCACCCTCATGATGAAATTCTTTTTCCTTTTCCTCAATTTCATCAATGAAGATTAAATGCAGTCCTTTATTCAGATAAGAGAGATCCCTGATGCGAGCGGACAAATAATCCCTATTAAAGCTTACATCAGGAAATATTTCACTGTCAGGTACAAAGGTCACCCTTGTTCCTGTTTCATCTGTAGGCCCTAGTTCCTGTAAATTAGATATTACCTTTCCCCGGGCATACTCTTGGGAATAATGGGTCCCATCCCTTTTGATCTCAATATGCAGCATACTAGAAAGGGCATTGACTACAGCAAGGCCGACACCGTGCAATCCCCCGGAGATCTCATATCCATGACCCCCAAACTTACCTCCGGCATGGAGCAGGGTCAGGGTAGCCTCCACAGCCGGCCTTCCGGTCGCCGGATGAATGTCCACCGGAATTCCCCGTCCATTATCGCTTACTGTAATACTGCCATCATGGTTTAATATAATTTTAACCAGATCACAATAACCGGCTAAGGATTCATCTACACTATTATCTATCAATTCAAAAACAAGCTGATGTAGCCCTCTTGATGAAGTGCTGCCTATATACATTCCGGGACGCCGCCTTACAGCCTCAATCCCTTCCAGAACTTCGATCTCACTAGCAGTATAATTATTATTATTATTTTTTACATGATCTTTCTCTTGTTGCATCTAATAGCCTCCTTCATACCAGCAGCAAAACAATGATGCTTATTATATTATAGTACATCTGTATATTAAAGGAAAATTATTAATAAATTTTAATATATAGATTGTGACCTTTTAATAAGTGTGTATACGGATATATGGGTAAAAAATATTTTCTTATCTGTGATGACGGCACTTCTTTTATTCTTGTTTTTGTTCACATAGACTATCTCTTTATACCAAGACGCATATTTTAAATACTCTTTAGTCGTCTCTTGCTGGTCACCGGATCCTAAATCTAAAATAGCGATGACATCATTTAAGGGAATAATCATATTTCTGCCAATATGCAAGAACATGGAGACACCATCCTTTTAAAAAATTTTCCGGTAAACCATAATTATATCATCAGTTAAACTTTTTTTTCCCACCACACCATCTTTAAAGGGTGTGGTGGTTGTGGCAATAACCTGACTCCCCTGCTTCATTCCCTTCAGCACAAATAGTTTATGTTGAGCATCTAACTCTGAAAACACATCGTCCAACAGCAACAGAGGTTCCAGGTAATCTTGCTGTGAAAGCAAGTGATATTGGCCGATCTTTAATGCTAACGAGATCAACCTCTGTTCACCCTGGGAAGCATAGAGCCGCCCTTCTCTTTGATTGATATATAGGGCAAAATCATCCCGGTGGGGACCCACAGTTGTGGCTTTTACTCGGCGATCATGAGGCCTTGTTTTCTTAATTGCTTCACTAAACAGTAATTTGCACTGCTCCAGATCATCATCTTTTTTTAGGTCGCAGATCTGTGATTTGTATTTTCCTGCCAACTCCCTACCCTCACTTAATGATTTAAACACTTCCGCACTGCGACCAAGAAGTTGGGAAAGAACAACAACACGCCTTTTCCAGATCATTGATCCCACAGTGACCAGCTGTTGATCCCAGGGTAGCAGTTGGTCATCAGATATATTTTCGAAACGCAACTGTTTATTACGCTGTATTAAAATATTGTTATAGTTGTGAAGATCCTTGATGTGCTGAGGCCTTAATTGGCCGACCACTAAGTCGAGAAAGCGCCTTCTTTCAGCTGGTCCTCCCTTAACCAACATCAAATCTAAGGGAGAAAAGATCACTACAGGAAGATAGCTGGCACAACTGCCAGGCAGAGCATTCTTATTATTAATTTTAGTTATTTTCTTACGCTGTTCCTGATTATAACAGAATTCTATTTGGTAATCTATTCCGTTATTATTGACGACCCCTCTAATTAGAAAATAATCAGCTCCAAAACGAACCAGGTGATCATCTTTAACCTGGCGGAAAGAATAACCTGTTCCTAGATAAAATATACTTTCTAAAAGATTGCTTTTTCCTGTTCCATTGGCACCTGTAAGTATGAGAAAATCATTATCTGGTTTAAATTCCAACTGCTGGTAATTTCTGAAATTTTGCAAGTATAAAGATTTCAGCATAAAATATCAGTACCTACCTAACTGATTCTGCACACAGGGCTGACCAGATGCAGGTAATATTCATCCTCGCCTTTCTCGGTATAAACAGCAGGTCCACTGGAACCGTTAAAACAAAGGGTTACCTGATCCTGCTCCAATACCTGTAGGGGATCTAAAAGATATTTAACATTAAAAAAAGCTTTGCAGTCATGAGCAGCGGGTTCCCGTAGATCAATGATCTCCTCTAATGAACCCACTTCTGCGGCATCAGCCTTTATTATAAACCTATCTCCCTCTACTTGCAGACAGGAAACAGCAAAATGTTCATTTTCTGGTATAAAAATAGATGCCCTTTCTAAAGTGGTGAGCATGATTTCCCTAGGCACCTCTATCTTCATTTCATATTCAACTGGGATTATTTTTTCGTAATTGGGAAATTGTAAATTGATCAGCCTGGAGGTCAATAAAAAATTATTTGCTGAAAAATAAATAGTTCCCTTATCCCAGGAGATCTCCAATTGATCGCCATCAGCAATTAGTCTGTTTACCTCGGTCAATGTGCGTGCTGGGATAAATATATCACAGTCTGACACATCAGTATCATTTTGTATTTTTATTAAAGCAAGTCTGTAAGCATCTGTAGCAACCATCTGTATCTGATCATTATCGAAACGAATATAAACACCTGCATAATTTGCTCGTATGTCTTGCTGAGCAGCAGCTATGATAATTTTATTGATCAATCTTTTCCATTTTTTGGCTTGAACATTAATCTTATAGTCTAAAGATTTTTTTTCTGCCAGTGGGAACTCCTCAGCATTCCAGGTATGTATATTACTAGTAAGAGAGCCGCATTTTAGTTCAATCAGATTATTCTGATCAGACCAGCTAAGATTTATTTTCTCATCTGGCAACCGGTGCACTAATTCAGAAAAATGCTTAGCTAAGACGACAGCACTACCTTCTTCTTCAACCTGAACGGGAATGGTAATTTGAAGGCTCAATTCTAAATCCGAACACTGTAAAACAAGGTTTTGATCTTCAGCTGTCAAGAGACAACCGTTCAATACTGGCATATTGGTTCTAGATGGAACAATTCGGTATAGTGAGGCCAGTGTGGGGCTCAACTCACTATGAGAACAGATAATTTTCAAAAGATGAAACCTCCTTAATTTTACTGTCATATTCCTTATATTTAATTTATATAATAATAGGAGGAGTAGTAATAGGGGCTGGTATATTGTGAATTATACCTTTAAATCCTTTATGCTATCGGATTCTCTATCTTGATAGTTTTGTGGATAAACTATTAAAAGACAGGGGATCGATAGTGTATAAGCTATTGACATGACTCTAAAATTTTAGTAATTTCTTTAATTGCATCATCTGTTCTTCCATCACCTGCTATACATTTCTTAATTTTATCGCAGGCATGCATAACTGTTGTGTGATCACGCCCTCCAAACTCTTGCCCTATAGAGGGAAGAGAGGTATCTGTCAATTCCCTGGAGAGATACATAGCTATCTGGCGTGGAAAGGCTATATTTTGTGTCCTCCGGCGTGATTTAAAATCTTCTACCTTCAAATTGTAAAATTTTGCTACAGTTTTTTGTATAATTGGTATTGTTATAATCTTTTTGTAGTTTCCACTTAAAATATTTTTTAATGCTTTTTTTGCGATGTCAATATCTATTTCTTGCTGATTAAGGTTTGAATAAGCCATGACACGCAGTAAAGCTCCCTCTAACTCACGAATATTAGATTTAACATTAGAGGCGACAAAAGAAATTACATCATCAGGCACATCTATATTTTCTAGTTGAGCTTTTTTCCTCAGTATTGCTTCTCTTGTTTCTAGGTCAGGTTGCTGGATGTCGGCGATCAAACCCCATTCAAATCGTGAACGCAGTCTATCCTCTAGAGTGGGTATCTCTTTAGGTGTGCGGTCGCTGGAGACAATGATCTGTTTATCTGCTTCATGGAGAGTATTAAAAGTATGGAAGAATTCCTCTTGTGTTCTCTCTTTTCCAGCTAAAAACTGAATATCGTCGATTAAAAGAACATCTACCGAACGATATTTATTGCGAAACTCGACGGTCTCGTCGTCTTTAATAGAATTGATCAGTTCATTGGTAAAGGTTTCTGAGGAAACATATTCGACTTTATAGTTTTGTGCATGCTGCATGACCCGGTTGCCAATTGCATGTAAAAGATGGGTTTTACCCAGGCCCACACCCCCGTAAATAAATAGAGGATTATAAGCCTTACTAGGAGCTTCGCTAACTGCAAGAGCTGCCGCATGAGCAAGCCTGTTATTATTCCCTACCACAAAAGTATTGAAGTTATACTTTGGATTGAGTAGTTGGCGCTGCTTATTTTTCGGCAAAAAGATATTTTCTTTACCATTTGGTGTTATGAAACGTAGAGTGAAATTTCTGCTGTATTTGTGTTCTAAATTAGCACGGATCAGTGCACAGAAGCGAGTTTCTAACCAGTCTCTAGAAAACTCATTTAATGTGAGAATTACCAGAGTTCCGTCATGATAAGCAAGGGGTTTTGTTGTATTAACCCAAGTTGAGAAACTATGCTCATCCAGTTCTTTTTTTAATATTCCTAGAACATCATCCCAAATATTACTTAACTTTTTAGACAAAATTTACCACCCTTACCCAGATATCCACAATATGTTAATAAGATGTTGATAACTACATGCCTTATTAAATATAACAAAGATTTTTAGGCTATACAAGACGAACAATTTCAAGCATACAGTAGCTTGACATAGTAAAGTAGTTGTCTATAATTAATAAAGAAAGAATGAGGAAATATTAGGTGAATCGAATATAGAAAGGATTGAAGAAAATGAAAAGAACTTATCAACCGAAGAAAAGAAAAAGAAAAAGAGTGCATGGTTTTATGAAAAGAATGAGGACTCCGGGTGGACGCAGGGTGATCAAAAGACGCCGGGCAAGAAACCGCAGCAAATTATCTGCATAAGATGCATGCTAACCGGCTGCGGAAAAATAGTGAGTTCAGACTCGTCTATAAAGAAGGCCAGATTTATTGGTCCCATTATTTTATTTTACGCTGCTTAAAAAGACCAGACTCTGGCAAAACAAGGGTGGGTATCGCTCCTTCCCGTAAGGTAAGGACTGCGGTGGAAAGAAATAAACTAAAAAGGAGAGTTAGGGAGTTACACCGACAATATGAGTGTCTAATTAAGGATGGCATGGATTTAGTTGTTAATATTCAGATAAAAGCCCTTGATGTGGATTTTTTTACACTAAAGAAGGATTTTGAATATCTATTAAAGAAGAGTGGATTAATATGACATTATTAGTTAACTAAATAAGGGCATAATGATGTTTAAAAACTCGATTATTTGGCTGATCCGGTTATATCAGAAGTATTGGTCTTCATGGCATATGCCTACTTGTAGGTTTTATCCAACTTGCTCGGAATATGCGGTACAGGCTTTACAAAAACATGGTATAGTTTATGCTTTGCTATTGATTTTACATCGCCTTGCCAGATGCCATCCCTTTTGTAAGGGTGGTTATGATCCGGTGCCATGAGTAAATAAAGATTATTGCAGGAGGTGAAAACCCTGCCAGACAGTAAAGTGGCCTGGTAGGATAAATTGAATATATGGCAACAAGTGATTCAAGGCTTTAGTTTAATAATTTACTATATTTATTTAGGAACAGAATGGATAAATATTCCTAATTATGGACTGGCGATTATTATTTTTACAATCTTAGTAAAACTATGTCTCTTTCCACTTACCAAGATGCAGATGAGTTCGATGAGCGTTATGCAGGAATTACAGCCGCGAATTAAGGAGATCCAAGATAGGTATAAGGATAAACCGGAAAAAGCGCAAGAAAAAGTGATGAAGCTCTATAATGATAGGAAAGTCAATCCTATGGCTGGATGTCTGCCACTGTTAATTCAAATGCCTATAATTTTTGCTTTATTCTCTTCACTTAGGGTGATGTTCGATCCAGTAAATCATCCGTCATTTGTGGATATGACAAAGGCTAATTTTCTATGGATCGATAATTTAGGAATGCCCGACCCCATCATCCTACCTATTCTAGTTGCTGTTGCTACATTTGGACAGCAGTATATGTCCAGTATGGCCACAGCAGGAGGAAAGAATGATTCCACTCAAAAGACGATGCTCTATATTATGCCATTGTTTGTAGGATGGATAACTCGCACACTACCGGCAGGCTTGGCCATATATTGGGTTATGTACAGTATAGTTAGCGCTGTGGAAATGATAGTGATCAGGAGATCATTGAAAGCTGTGAAGGGAGCAGGTTCACAAGCATGAAATCTATTATTGTTGAGGATGGCAGTGTAGAGGAAGCTGTACAGAGCGCTTTAAAGAAATTAGAAGCAAAAAGGGAACAGGTAGAGGTAGATATACTAGAAGAAGGCTCTAAAGGTTTTTTGGGATTTATAGGCAGCAAACAGGCAAAAGTAAAGGTTACATTAAAGGAAACACCTGAACAGCTGATTAAAAATTTCATAGATGAAGTTATCGGGGCGATGGAACTCAATGTAGATTATAATGTTTTTTCGGCAAATGAGTATTGGTGTGTTGAATTTCAAGGAGAAGATGTCAGATTTTTAATCGGCAGACGTGGTAAAGCCCTCAACGCTCTACAGATGCTCACCAATTTAGCAGTCAATAGAAAGTTGGAAGATAGGATCAGAATTATTATTGATGCTGAGGGCTACCGGAAGAGGCGTGAGGAGACATTAAGAAGGTTAGCAAGGAAAACTGCGGAACGGGTGTATAGAACCAAGGCAGATGTTATACTTGAGCCGATGACACCCCAAGAGCGTCGGATTATTCATCTTGAATTACAAGATAGTGAACGAGTAGTGACCCTGAGTCTTGGTGAGGAACCATATCGCAAGGTTGTTATTCGCTATAATCTAAAAGGCGCCTGAGTATAAAAACATAAAACAGCAAAGAATTAACAAAGGGGGGAATTTATCTCTCCTTTTTTTATGAGTGTTTTACGAATAATGCAGAGAATATTCTTCTATATAAAACAGTTAGGAAGTGGGAACAGCTGTCATGCCCAGATGAGCGTTTTTATACCTTAAATCAGGTCAGGTCATGTTGGGGATTTTGGTTTAGTAGAAGGGGTGATCAGTGATGGAGGAAAATGATTTAATTGCAGCTTTAGGGACAGCCCTGGGGGAGGCGGCGATCAGTATTATACGTCTGAGCGGCCCGGAGGCAGTGGATTTAGGGGCATCTATATTTAAACCACGCAAAAAAAACCTTGATCTGCTGGATGTTGATTCACATACAGTTAACCTGGGTTATATATGTGATAATGACGGACAGATGCTTGATGAAGTGCTGCTCTGCGTCATGAGAGCACCCCGCACTTACACAAGAGAGGATGTTGTGGAAATTTATTGCCATGGTGGTGTGCTCCCTGCAAAGCGGGTACTGGATCTGGTGTTGGAAAAGGGTGCACGCCTCGCTGATCCCGGTGAATTCACGAAACGCGCCTTTTTAAGTGGCAGGATTGATCTGACTCAAGCAGAGGGTGTGCTGGATCTGATCAGAGCACACAATAGCAAAGGGGCTGATCTTGCTTGTCAACAGCTGACTGGGAAGGCTGCCCAAGGGATAAGAATTTTGAGGGATGAGCTGAAAGGTCTTCTGGCACAGATAGAGGCTGAGATGGATTTCCCCGAAGATGTGGATAGTGTTCCCAAAGAAGAGCGTTTGGAGCAGATCGATGGTTTGCTAGAAAGAGTTGAAATATATTTACAGGGTGCATCACTGGGACGGGTTTACCGGGAGGGCTTGAAAACAGTTTTGGTGGGCAAACCTAATGTGGGAAAATCTACTCTCTTGAATATGCTGCTGGGAGAGGAAAGAGCACTGGTCACCGAGATCCCGGGAACCACAAGAGATGTCATCGAAGAGATGATCGTGATCAGTGGTATTCCCTTGAGAATTGTGGACACAGCTGGCATCAGAGAGAGTGTGGGTCTGGTGGAGGCCCTGGGTATCGATCGGGCGAGAGAAGAATTAGAACAGTCAGATCTAGTAGTGGCCATCTTTGATGTTTCATCAGAGGTCACAGCTGAGGATATGCTGATTCTAGATCTGATCAAAGGCAAAAATGGCATCATTTTATTAAATAAGATAGATCTGGATAAGCAGGTGATCGATACCAAAAAAATAAGAGATTATACTCAAGGAAGGTTTCCGATCATTGAGATCTCCTCCAAGTTAGGGTGGGGACGCCGGGAATTGGCTGATGCTATCTTAAATGTTGTGGGTGCAGGACAGATCAGCAGTGAAAGTGTGTTGTTGACGAGAAAAAGGCATCAGATCTCCATGGAGAAGGTTAAGGATCGCCTGGATTCAGCAGCCAGTGCCATTGCCGGGGAATTGCCACTGGAATTTATAGCTGTGGATCTATGGGATACCTGGTCAGCGCTGGGAGAGATTACAGGGGATACCCTATCTGAAGAGATAATAGAGACTATCTTCAGTGATTTTTGCGTTGGTAAATAATAGCAACAATAATTTTGCCGCCGCCTGTCTGCCCTGTCTCCGTCTGCCGACAGGCGCCCGCGGGGACGTGGCAGGGAGGAGCATGCTCCTAAGCATGCTCCTAAGCAAAGCGTTGTTGGTGGGGCAGTCACTATATAAATACAGGAAGCAAGAGAAAGTACTGTAAAAGGTAGGTATTAAAATGGGAATAGATTTATTATGTAAGAGTGCACAAGAGTTAGGCATATATTTAGGTGAGAGGGAAAGGGAGAGGTTCCTTTTATACTTGCAGTTGATTGAGGAATGGAGCCAAAAGATAAATTTAGTCAGTTATCATGATCAGGATGAATTATATGAACTGCATTTTCTTGATTCACTGATGTGTGCTCTGGGGTGTGATTTGAAAAATGCCAGCCGTGTGGTAGATTTAGGAAGTGGGGCTGGTTTACCGGGGATCCCTTTAAAGATTTGTTTCCCTCATCTGGATTTATTGATGGTTGATTCTCGCCAAAAGAGGTGTCTCTTTTTACAGAGGGTCATTGATAGGTTGAATTTAAGTGATTGTCATGTAATCTGGGAGAGGATAGAAAATATTGGGCATCAACAGGAACACAGAGGGGTATTTGACTGTGTCTTGTCCAGAGCTGTGGGTCCGCTCAGTGTTTTAGCTGAACTTGGCTTGCCCTTGCTGAAGTGCCAAGGCAGGTTAGTCGCTTTGAAAGGATATGACATTCAGCCAGAGATAGATGCGGCTGGCAGAGCACTGGATCTCCTGCACGGTGCAGTGGAAAAAGTGATCCCTTACTCCTTTGTCGGTGAGAGGGGTCGGCATGTTGTTGTTGTGATCAAAGAACAGGAAACACCCCCTGGTTATCCCCGGAAGCCGGGCATGCCAGCCAAAAGGCCATTATGACTATTATTCCAGACAGAATGGTGAACTGGTCCAGCTAAAGCTGGACATCTCTAAACTCCTTCATTAACTGCAACCCCGTTATCTCTCTTGTCAACTGCGGCGGTATCAAATACCCTGGCCAACTCCAAGGCACCTACTTTTGCAATTTGATCAAGCCTCTTTTCCCAACTTGGTGACACTTAATATGCTCTTTATGCCTACCCGCCTGACCTTCCCTGACTGCCCGCCTAACGGACGGTTTCACTCCACCTCCATCAAGAGTTTATGCCCCAACTCATGAATAATTTTAGTAGCGTTTAAGGATCTATCATGTACCCTGGATTCCCGCCTATTTATAACGAGGATCCAACTAAAATCCAATAAAATCAAGGGTCTAAAGCCTTGCCACCTTAAAAACATCGTTATGAGAAAAAACACA
>DIQC01000042.1 GCA_002426495.1 Thermacetogenium sp. UBA5472 | reverse complement strand
ATTATAGCGAATGAAGTGTGGTTTGGCAAGGCCAATTATGGGGTCATTACGGTCCCTGGTTGTATTAAGGACGGCGCTGGCATCCTTGTTGCGGTACCCCTCAAACAGTGCCTGGCACCTTGGAACCGGTGAAAAGGCAGCGTGACAAAAGGGCCGTCCCCCTGATGGAAAGAAAACCATCTCAGCGCACGCCACCACGATTCGCACAGACAATTCCGGCACCAATCGCCGCTTGTACCACGACCCATCACCGGAACCGTCCCTCCGATTGGTCCCCGTCCCCCGGATTGGGATCAGTGATAATCATGACAAAGCGGAATAGTATACATGGCAGGAAGTTATAAGCGAAGAGGCGAATATTATTATAGTGACCGATTACTCCCAATCTGACCTAGAAACCTTAAGGGTGAGAATCGAGGCTTTTCTGGAGATGATTTGAGGGGCCTGTGAAGTGCTAACATAAAAAAATGTTATATAACTTATAACAAGATTCTATATAGTATATGGATAAATCTTAATATGACGGCGGTTTAATGGTATGCGAAAGTGCAAAAGGAGAAAGGAGGTCAATACAGCCGAAGTTTTGTTGTAAACAAACATACTGATCGTTTAGTTGTCTTAAAAATTGGAGGGGTTTAGATATGAAAGTTGCTTATGTTTTTGCAACGACAAATTGTCAAAAGATACTGAGCAAAATGATTGTACCTCAGTTAGAGATGGATGGCCATGGAGCTAAAGTTGTGGGAATGTTTTTCTTTATGGATAACACTTTTATGCTGGTGAAAGGAACTGAATTTGGAGAGCGTCTGCAGGCGCTTCAGGAAAAGACAGGAATACTGCTGATGGCTTGTGATCAGTGCGCCGACGAAAGAGGTATCACAGACAACCTGATCCCAGCAGCATATGCGGGTTGTTTCCCCGGTCTTTATGCTGCCTTAATAAATGCAGGGGGAGTAGACCAGGTGATTACACTTTAAATTCAGGAGGGGTCGCATGTCTAAAGTTAGGGTTGAATTTATTAATACCTGCCCATGCTGTGTAGGATATGAGGAATGTATTAAAGAGGTGGCCGGCAGGTACCAGGATGACGTAGAAGTTAAGGTTTACCAAGCTGGTAAGGATTTCGATTATTTACCCCTGTATGGTCCAGTTACTAAAGGAACTCTGATTATTAACGGTACAAAAAAATATGACAAATTAAACAAAGAAACTATTGAAAATGCTATAGTCGAGGCAGTCGGAAAGTAATCGCTATGGATATAATTGGTGATGTAATCCGCCAGACACTACTATCAAGCATCGACATTCTCAATGGAACAGCAGGATGGCTGGTAATCAGTTTTTTGATTGCCGGCTTGCTTCATAATATTTTGACACCGGAGATTTTCCAGCGCGCATTGGGTAATAAAAGCATTTCCGCACTGTTTAAAGCCACAGTATCAGGTATGCTGCTGCCCATCTGCAGCTGTGGCGTTATTCCTCTAGGGTTAGGGCTTTATTATTCCGGGGCTTATCTGGGGCCGGTCCTGGCGTTCATGGTGGCAACACCAATCATTAACCCAGCTGCTGTCATTATGGCCTTCGGTTTGCTCGGGCCGCAAATTGCTGTGATCTACCTTGTAACCGGTTTTGTGGTTCCCATGTTAATAGGCATAATGGGCAACGCCCTGGGTGGCCGGGAACTAACTGCCCCTGGAGTCGGTGAAATACAAGAGCATGTTTCCCTTGAGGATGCAGGCCAGGAAAGCCTCCTCCAAAAAATCATAGCCGGTCTGGAATGGGGGTTTGTCGACCTGGGCGTTCAGGTCAGCAAGTATGTTGTCCCCGGTATTTTAATAGCAGGATTAATCACCGCGGCAGTTCCGCCTTCTATTATTCAGCAATATCTGGGCAATCCAGGCTTAATCTCTATTTTTGGCATCACAGTACTCAGCGCTATCATGTATGTGTGCGCTGTAGGACATATCCCGTTTATAGCAGCATTGGTGGCCAGTGGGGCTGCTCCCGGTGTAGCGATTGTTTTTTTGATGAGCGGCGCTGCTACCAACCTCCCTGAACTGATCAGTATTTACAAGCTGGTCGGGAAACGCACGACAGCCATTTACTGCGGTGGGGTAGTTGCATTTTCCATGCTGGTCGGGTATCTGACGAACAGGATTTTGCTGCCCGGGTTCACTCCACAGTTTGATTTAACCCAAAGCCAGAATGCCATCGGACTGGCGAATAAACTAAATTTAGGAATTCCGGATCTAGTCAGCCATTTTTGCTCTATCCTGATCGTTGCTCTTTTTCTTTATGCCTATTGGCCATCATTAAAGCTACTTTTCAAAAAACAACAAACAACAACACTGCTGCTTTTGATATTACCTTTATTATTTGTGGGATGCAGCGGCAGTAACCATGTTTCAACTACTGAGCCAGATGAAACGGTTTTACCTGCGGAGGTTTCCGACTGGCAGAATGAAAATACACAATACGAGGTTGAGGTCTGGGCACAAGGGGATCTGAATGACGATGACAAGGATGATACCGTAATTATATATAAACTTGACCAGGATCGGTGCCAAATGGTAGTAGCACTGTCTTATGCTGAAGACTCCAAAATTACGGAACCGGTCAGGGCTCCGGTCTCCAATCAGCAGATCGAATTTAAAGACATTGATGAGAAACCACCAACAGAATTGATCGTTTCAGGGATGAAAGGAAGCAATGTCGGTTATGGCATTTTTCGTGTAGAGGACGGCCAAGTTATTGACATATTTGGCAGCAATATGGATTTGTGCTGTTGAAAATGAAATTTTGAATAAACTCAAAAGAGGTGTTTTATATGAAAAACAGCAAAGTTTGTATTATGGCTGCTTTGCTAATAGGGATATTGTTGATTGCAGTTGGCTGCGCTAACGGCCAAACATCACAGCAATCTGAAGAAGTCAAGAGCGATCTTGCCTCTGAGTTGGAAGAATCTTACGACTTGAAGCCTTTAAGTGAAACGGATGCAAACTACACTATTAATATGGGCTATTACAACTGCGATCATATGACTGCTGCCTGTATCGGCCAGGATGCAGGCATATATGAAGCTTTAGGTCTAAAAGTCAAGTTGACAGGCAACGGCAATGTGCCTGAGGCGATGGCAGCGGGGAAAATGGATGTCGGATATGCCGGTTGGACCACTACTTTGAGGGCGGTTCCTAAAGGCACGCCACTTTTTATCGCAGCCCAAAACCATACCGGCGGTTCTGAATATTTGGTTGTTAGCAATGATATTAAAGAACCTGAAGACTTGATCGGTAAGAAAATATCTCTAGGTACTGACCCGGAAACCGAAAACCTTAACTGGGCAGAATGGGCTGATCAGCTGGAAATACCACTAGACAGCTCCAAGTACGAAAACTTTACTATGGGTGACAAGGATGAATATTTTGCGCTGAAAGCAGGAAAGCTGGATGCTTATATTTGTTGTGACCCCTGGGGCTCCATGGCTGAATACGAGGATTCAGGATGGTGCATGAGAACTCAAACCACCATGCGGGATGGCGAGCTTGGCACCTGCTGCAAGGTGGCCATGCACAGAGATTTTGCTGAAGAACACCCCGAATTGGCCAAACGGATTTTGTTAGCGCATACCCTGTCTGTTCAATACATGTACCAACATCCGTATAAGGCAGCAGAGATATTTGCAGAGAATTACAGTGTTCCTTTGGAAGTTGCTCTGATGACCTTTTGGAAAAAATTAAATAATGAAGGACGTACGATTTCCTGGGATCTCAATATCGATGAGCTGAAAAACCAATTGAAAGTAATGCAGAAGTATGGTGTGCAAAATGATGTTAATACGGTAAATGTAGAGGATTATGTCGACACATCTTATATGGATGCTTGCGGCGCTAAAGATTTCAATACATTCATCAAAGAAGAAGTTGACCCGGAATTTCCGCTGGGAATGAGTTATGAAGATTGGAAAGCCAAGGTTATGGAATTAGACAACATAAAGCCCAGCTAATAGGTTGAAAATGAACGCTATAAAAAGACTGCTTCATGCGGGAATAGTTTTAATGGTCGTTTCCCTGGGGCTAATAACCTTTTTTAGCCCCAGGTATGAAATGAAGGGTCTGAGAATTGCCTGCAATAATGACGCTGCAGGCTTGCTCATAGAGCATCTGGCAGGCGAAAACAGCACCGCTCTTGATGTAGTTGATATGAGCTATCAGCAACTGCAGGACTGCTGTAGCAGCCAAACAGAGCTGGCATTATCTGCGGGCAATTTTGATCTGGCTGTGCTTTGTCCGGATGGCGCCAATGAGCTGATTGAAAGCGGGCAGCCTTATCATATCTTGGGTCCGATCGTTGATAACTCATTGATCTTAATCACTAAGCAGGATAGAATTCCGCACACAGTGGGCTATATGAATGCAAGGGAAATCCAAAAGAAATTGGTGTGGTCTAATTTTGACAAAAGCATTGAAATGAAACCCATGCTGCCGGCTGCATTGCCCTACGCCTTGGAAAGAAATGAAGTGGATGGAGTAGTCATGGATATTATTGGCGGCCTTCAAATTGGGGGTTATTACACACCTTTGTCTTCCGGGTATCCTGCCTCTGTTTTAGTAGTTCATAAAGAGAAGTTAAATACTCCGGAGCTGAAAGATTTCATCAGAGTATACAACAAAGCGGCAGCAGAAATGAACAAGGCCGATCTCTTGAGAACAAAGTTAGAAAAAAAACTGGAGATAGAGAATGGCAGTGAAGAGGTGGAAGTATGGCAAAACATGAGAGTGAAGTTCCTCTTGCTGGGGAGCGAAAATTAGACCCTGCTGATTTTTTTGAAAAAAACCGGGGAGCTATCTATAGCATTATTGTTCTAAGCATCCTTATGATTATATGGTATTTTGCGGCCAATCGTATTCAGAATACTTTGTTGTTGCCTTATTTTCAGGATACAGTCAAGGAGTTTATTAACTGTTGGATTGATCGAAAAATCGTCTCTAATTTAATGTTGACTTTAAAAAGGGTATTTACAGGTTTTTTGTATGCCTTTGCAATTGGCATTCCACTCGGGCTATTAATGGGTTATTCGCGAGCGGCAATGCAGGGAATTTCACCAATTATTAACTCTTTACGGCAAATACCTATCATGGCCTGGATACCTTTGTCCATCATCTGGTTTGGCCTGGGAGATGGGCCTACCGTTTTTTTGATAACTGTAAGTGCAATCTTTCCGCTGGTAATCAACACTATTGCCGGTGTACATGGAATTGATCCAACCTACTATAATGCAGCACGCAGTATGGGGGCTTCTTTGCCCAACATTATCCGTGACATAGTAATCCCGGGAGCCTTGCCCAGTATTTTAACAGGCTGCCGGCTGGCTATGGGGAGTGGATGGATGTCGGTTATTTGTGCAGAGTTTATCGCTACCAGCGCCGGTTTTGGCTTTTTAATGGTAGAGGCCCAAATGCGCCTGGAAACCGCACAGCTCTATGCCCTGATGATTATGTCTGGTTTGGTGGGTTTTGTCATCGACAAGGGTTTTATAGTGATAGAAAGCAAATTAACTTCATGGAGGTACAAAGATGGCTTTATTGGAGGTTAACGGTGTTTCCAAAGTGTTCACTCAAAAAAGAAAACCCGCCCATATTGTTTTGGATGATGTCTCCTTTGCTGTGGAGCAAGGACAGTTTGTTTCCCTCCTGGGGCCATCCGGCTGTGGAAAAACAACACTGCTTACTATGCTGGGCGGCTTTATGCACCCCAATGCTGGCGAAATAATCTTGGCTGGGAACAGGGTGGAAGAACCAGGGCCCGACAGAGGCTTTGTTTTTCAAAATTACGCCCTTTTCCCCTGGATGACGGTGAAAGAAAATATCCTTTATTCGTTGCGGGTCAAAAAATACAGCAAACAGGAACAGGCCGAACGCCTGCAGGAATTACTGGATATTTCTCATTTACACGGCAGTGAGAGCAAATATCCCATACAGCTCTCAGGAGGGATGCAGCAAAGGGTCGCTGTGGTGAGAGCACTGGCCAGCCGCCCAAAATTATTGCTGCTGGACGAACCTTTGGGAGCAGTTGATTTTCAGATGCGAGAACTTTTGCAGGAAGAACTTGCTCATTTAGTGGAAGGTGCAAAAACCACTGTAATTATGGTGACCCATGATGTAAGCGAATCTGTTTATTTGAGCGACAGAGTTTTAGTCATGTCAGGGATAAAAGGCCGAATAATTAAAGATGTATATATCAACTTGGAGCGTCCACGCCGCAGACAAAGTAAAGAATATACAGCCTATGTTTCAGAACTGACCAGATTGGTAAGGCTGGCTTTCAATGGGAACTCTGCTGATGTTGATTCCACTGCTGCAGCAGCTGCAGCCAATAATCATAGCACCAAACGCCAATTAAGTTATGTCGAAGCCTATAACAGAGCAAGCAACAAATATGCGCAAAATTCCTGAGACCTGATGGACATAATGGAATGCTTCCGCTCCCCTACTAATCGGTGATATAATTAAACGAACATTTATTAGTAGAGGAGAACTTATTTTGTTAGGAACCATCGTAAATGCTGGAGCAATTATTTTAGGTGCCTTGCTGGGCAATCTTTTGAAGGGCGGATTTCCGGAGAGGTACAAATCGGTGATCATGCAGGGAATCAGCCTGGTTGTTATTTTGATCGGACTTTCTATGGCGCTGGAAACCCAGAATATCCTGGTTATAACATTGAGTATTGTAACTGGGGGAATCCTGGGGGAGGCCCTAAAAATCGAGGAGCGGCTCAACAACTTTGGAAAGCAATTGGAGCGGCGTTTCGTCGGAGGCGGCGGTAGTGGTGGCGGTGGCGACACCAGCAATACTGATGACAGCAGTGAAGGCGGCCTTTTTATCAGGGGTTTTGTCAGCGGCAGCCTGGTCTTCTGCGTAGGGGCTATGGCCATCATGGGAGCACTGGAGAGCGGACTCACCGGGAACCACACTACACTGTTTATCAAATCGATTATTGACGGAATAACCGCAACGGTTTTCGCCTCCACTATGGGAATCGGAGTTGCCTTTTCCGCACTGGCAGTGTTTGTCTACCAGGGTGCTATCACACTTGCCGCTGTTTATGTCAAGCCATTCTTGACCGAAGCCATTATCACTGAAATGACTGCAGTAGGCGGACTGCTTATCTTCGGCATTGGACTCAATTTGCT
>DIQC01000084.1 GCA_002426495.1 Thermacetogenium sp. UBA5472 | reverse complement strand
GAGAGCGGTTCCGCTGTGCCTAAGATCTCCCTTTACCCAGTCCAGGCGCTCTTGACACCACTGCCCTATCCTATGAAAAGCACTTCTCTTTTCTTTTTCAAAATGTTGCTCTGAAGAATATAACGGCTTATTGTCCTTATCCTGATACTGCGGTTCCATATTTCCTCTCCTAGCTGTGAGCAAAATTACGCCATAACTAATGCAACTTAAGACCCTGGAACGGGAAATACAAAGGCGCGGCCTAACCCGGCTTTTCACTCAACAAAAATATAAAAACAAAACAAACATAGAATTTATTCTACATCAACATAAAAAATCCTTCTTTTACATTGAGGTAAATGAACTGGCAAAATATGCTTATGTTCACCTATTATTCTATATGGATAGCCTCTGCCTGTCTCCTTCTTCGACAATATTATTTTGGAGGGCTTGATAATATAATGCCCCCTGCAGGCGTGCCCGCATTATATCACAGGAAGGCGGATAAGGATGTAGGAGATCCCCTCCATTTAAAACAGCCTGGGCGTGACATCCCCCTCCACACAGAAAGCGAGCCCAGCAATAAGTACACTCTTTCTTTCTGAAGATATGCGCCTTCTGCAATTTTTCCTGCAGCTGGGGAGCGGTTATCCCCCTATCAACATGACCCATCAGGTATTCCTGATGCCCTACCAGCTGATGGCAGGGATATATCTCTCCGGCAGGGGTAACCGTCAGATACTGGTAACCGGCGCCACAGCCAGTGAGGCGTTTGGCAACACAAGGACCACCTGAAAGGTCTAAATCATAATGATAAAAAGCAATACCCTTACCCTTGCGTTCCTGCTGACGCAACACTCGGGCCAGTCGGTAGTATTCGGCCTGCAGCTCCGGCAGATCTTCCTCCCGCAAGGCATACGGCACACCGGGAGACGCTACAACCGGCTCTAAAGAGATGCTTTCTGCTCCCAGGTCAGCTAGATATAGAACATCCTTGGTAAAATCCAGATTGTTCCTTGTGAAAGTGCCTCTGACATAATATTCAGGGGCTGCACCGGCATTAATGAAATCCCGTAAGCGGTCAGCAACGATTTGAGAAGTGCCGCACCCGCCAGGGGTCACCCGGTAGGCATCATGCACCCACGGCCTTCCATCACAGCTCAATACATAACTAAAATCATGCTCTTTGAAAAAAGAAAGCTCCTCTTCCCCAAGCAAAAGGGTATTGGTGGTCACAGTGAATTTCCACTTTTTATTTGCGCCCTCACGCAAAGCATATTCTACTGCAAACTTGACCCCCTCAAAATTGAGCAGGGGCTCTCCCCCAAAGAAATCCACAGTCAGGTTTTGATATGGCGTTTCGTGCAGGAGCAAATCCAGGGCAGCCTTAATAGTTTCCTCGGACATGATTGTTTCTTGGGCGCGCACATTTTCCGGCACAAAGCAGTACTTGCAGGCCAGGTTACATTCGTGGGCAATATTCAGGCAAAGGGCTTTGAGCCCCAGTTCCTTCCCCGGTGCGTAGTGCGGCCACTCCTCACCCGGAGAAAAGAAAAGCCCTGCTGCGGCCAGTTTCTGCAGCTCTGCAAGTGCATCAGCAGCTTCCCTGGCACCGAATCTGCGGGCTGTATTTAAGCTGGCCTCTTCCCAGTCACCACATTCCAGGTAATACAGGACCAGTTCCCAAGCCACCTCATCCAAGTCATAAAGGGAACCGCTGTTGACATCAAAGGCTAAATGAAGACCATCAGCCACGAAGAGGTGAACTCGTGAGCTTAAATCTGCTAATTCTTCTGAATAGCGCAAGCTTGATTCCCCACAGTACAGGAAGTTTTACAGGCAGACTGGCAGGATACCTGGCATTCTCCGCAGCCTTTTTCCAACCGCGGTTTCCTCAATGTCCCTTTGACCACGATCCTTACATGCTTCCGTTCTTTCATTTCTCCAACCTCCCCTAATTTCTTATACATGTAATTTCTTATGCATGCTTTTTTATTTTATACCCTTTCTGGTAATAGTGTAAAGGAACCCGGCCCACTTTCAAAGCTGACGCAGCAAAAACCGCTGCGCCTGCTCTCGCTTTGAACCGGAATCTCATCCGGGATCCCCTACGGATTTTCCTATTGTTCAGGTGAAGTTGTGCCCTCCTCCAATGCCTTCATCAGCGGCTCGATCTGGTCGGTGTCCGGCACCCAATAGCTGATACCATCTATGTACTGAGGCCGACCTGGCAAGATATAACTGTCCATCTCTGAGCCACTCAAGGATTTGAAGCTATTTGCCATTCTGAGCAACTGCGCCATATTCATATTTGTCTCGACAGCTGAACCCAGTTCCCCCGCCAGTGAAGGCGCTTTCAATATATTACCAGGCTGCAAAGCTTCATCAGCCACTGCCTTTAAAAAGATCTGCTGGCGTTCAATGCGTCCGATATCTGCATTGGCGTAACCCCGGTAGCGGACATACCTCAAGGCCTCTTCCCCTCGCAGACGCTGCATCCCCGGCGGAATATCTATCCCCGCGCTGGTCTCCTCATCCACCGACACATTGATCCCTCCCAGGGTATCAATGATACTGACAAATCCCTGAAAGTCAGTAGCCACATAGTGCTTAATATCCCGGTTCAATAAAAGGCCCACTGCCTCCATAGTTGCCTCCGCTCCCCCTGCGGCATAAGCATGATTGACCTTGTCCTTTTTGCCCCGTGCAGGCACATCTGTATAGGTATCCCTCGGTATGGACAGCAAACTGACTTTTTTTCCCTCAGGGTTCAAGAAAGCCAAAACAATCGTATCCGAACGCCCTGGCTGATCACTTGACTCCCTGTCAATTCCCAACAGAAGTATCCCTTCCGTCCTTACAGAATCACTATCAGTATCTCCGGGAAGAATATCCTGCCCTAAATACCAACCCCCCGCAACAATAAAGATCAATAATAGCAATAATACCGTTGCACACCCACATCCACATCCACAACCTGGGCGGCGGCGACGGGAGGTGGGCCGCTCTTTTGCTCCGGGTTCCGGCCGCAAAACGTTGACAGCCTTCCATTCCTTGGTCTCTTCCATATCTCTTTTATCCAATTTTCCCCCTACCCTTTCCTTTCTCCAAACTATTCGACATTTGTTTTCTTCATCGGTCTACCCAATCCCTGCCTGAAATTAGTGATTAGTGGTTGGTAGTTAGTCGTTGGAAAAAACAAAAACCCCCCGTTTAGGCGATATGGGTAACCTCTATATAATACCTGATGGTCTCTTCAGGTGTGTATTTCATTCTGTTATCAATCCACCATCTTACTGTTTCGGCAAAGCTACCTACTAGATGATTTAACACGAAATCAGCAGGGGCATTCACTTTTGTCTCATTTAAATATTTGGAGAACATCTCTGTAAGGTATCCTTTAAAATACTTCATAAAGAGTTCCCCGCTATCGCAAGATAAAATACCCACTATGTTTTTTTCGCTGTCCTTCAAATGATAAAGAATATGTGTTAGCTTTGTTTCAAGCCCATTGTTATTGCCTGAAAAATCATGGGTTTTTTCTGACATGAGCTCATCTGAAAATACATGACTGAAGATATCGGTACACATAGTCCTAAGTAACTCGTCTTTTGTATCAAAATGCGCATAAAAAGTGCTTCGGCCAATGTTCGCCTCATCAATTATTTCCTGTACCGTTATATTGCCATACCGCTTTGTTTCAAGAAGTGTACTGAATGCCTTGAAAATAGCGTCTCTTGTTTTCTGTTGCCTTCTATCCATTGCAATTCCCCCCGTACAAATACAATTAAATGTTCAGTAACATACAAAGTGGCCATTTTGATTATTGAATATCAATTCGAATAGCCATACAATAATGACGAACATTATGTTCAGTAACATATAAATTGTACTATTACTTAATCAACGTTGCAAGGGAGGGGTTATATAATGAAAAGATTAAATGATTTTTTAGCCGGGGTACCTATGACGATCGTTGGTGGCGTGTTTCTGGTCGCAAGCCTAATTCTTATGTTAATGAAAATAGAAGTTCCCGTTGACCCGGCTTGGGTTTCAGTTATCATCTGTGGGATTCCTCTTCTATATCTGGCAATATGGAGAATTATCAATAACAAAGGAATGAGCAAGATATCTTCTGCACTCTTAATTTCCATAGCCATGATTGCAGCCATCGCCATTGGAGATCTTTTTGCAGCCGGTGAAGTTGCCTTTATTATGGCGATTGGTGCGATTCTGGAGGAAAAAACAGCTGAACGCTCCAAAAAGGGTCTTAAGGAGCTGATCAGCCTTGCTCCGCAGCAAGGACGCAGAATTAATAACGGAAATGAAGAAATGATAAACGCAGAAGAAATCAAAGTGGGTTATATTTTGCGAGTTCTTCCCGGAGAAACCATTCCTGTTGATGGGAAAATCATCAGTGGAGATACATCGGTCGACCAGGCTATCATGACTGGTGAGTCACTGCCTGTGGACAAGGAAGTCGGTGACAGTGTTTTTTGTGGGACCATCAACCGTTTTGGAGCAATCGACATGGAAGCAACAAATGTTGGTGAGGACAGCTCATTACAAAAGCTGATTCGTATGGTTCGGGATGCAGAAAACAAGCAAGCGCCAATACAACGTATAGCAGATAAATGGGCAACTTGGCTTGTGCCGGTAGCATTATTAATTGCTATTGTAACGTATTTCGTTACGCAGGACATAGTTCGTGGCGTTACCGTACTGGTAGTGTTTTGCCCTTGTGCTTTGGTTCTGGCTACTCCTACCGCTATTATGGCCGCTATTGGGCAGGCTACTAAACATGGTGTCGTCATCAAATCCGGCGAAGCTCTCGAAAAGATGGGCAAGGTGGATACCATAGCCTTTGATAAGACCGGGACCCTTACGTTTGGAGAACTTGAGGTTAGTGACACGATCTCTTTCTCGAAAGAACTGGATGAAAATGAGCTACTTGCTTTGGTAGCTTCGGCGGAATCCCGCAGCGAACACCCTTTAGGAAAAGCAATTGTCGCACATGCCAAGGGAAAAAACCTTGTTTTGAAAGATGCCGAAAGATTCCGTATGGAAGCAGGTAAAGGAATTTATGCTGATGTCTCTGACCGAAATTTGTTCTGCGGCAGTGAGAAATATTTAAAAGAAAATGGAATTGATATCCCGCAACAGGTTAGTGATACTCTGGATACTTTGCGCAATCAAGGTAAAGCTTCGATTCTGGCAGCTGCGGACGGGCTTTGCGTGGGTGTGGTTGGTCTCTCTGATGTGCTACGCTCTACGGCGAATGAGATGGTCGCTGAATTAAATGAGATGGGTACACAGACTGTGCTGCTTACCGGTGACAACCGTAGAACGGCTGATTATTTTGCAAAACAAGTAGGCATTACCTCTGTGCGGGCAGAATTACTGCCAGAGGAGAAGGTGCAGAACATTGTACAATTGCAACAGGATGGTGAGTCTGTCTGTATGATAGGAGACGGCGTGAATGACGCTCCTGCCCTCAAGACGGCGTCTGTAGGTGTAGCGATGGGAGCCATGGGCAGCGATATTGCTGTGGAGGCCGCAGAAATTGCCCTTATGAGCGATGATATCTCCAAAATACCGTATCTGAAACGGCTTTCTAATGCGACAGTGCGCACCATAAAATTCAGTATCTCCCTGTCCCTATTTATAAATTTCGTGGCAATTTTAATGTCCTTTAGGGGATGGTTGACCCCTACAACAGGTGCATTGGTTCATAATGCAGGATCGATATTTGTAGTATTGATTGCAGCGTTACTATATGATAGAAAGTTTGATTAGGTACCAGGTACCCGCATTTTGTCGAATATCTTCGAACGCAACAAGCTGGGAGCAACGGTGGCAAAGCGCAATGATAAACTTTAAATGATATAGGCGAGATGGAACTTGGAGACTACAAGGATAACGCCATCGGCGCCTTCCTTCGATTATCGCTCCAATCATCTGCGTCCACCCCGCCTTCTAACGTCCTTGCGGATTTCTTCAAAATACTCCTCAGAAATGGTTGCTTTTTCACGGAATTCAGCAACCGCAGCACTCATAACGGTGAAGTTGAGGTTCGTACCCTCGCATTAATACCTGCTCTCAACGCCAGATCTGATCAATGGTCACATCTTTAAAGTAGTGGTTGATGATTTCGGTGTAGGATTTTCCCTGTTCTTCGGCCATATAATAGGCTCCCCACTGACTCATCCCCACCCCATGGCCGTAACCGCGCCCAGCCATGTGCAGCTCACCATCCTTGACCTCAAAGCGATCGAGGAGATTAGAGCGCATACGCTCAGGACCCAGCCCCATGCGCAGTGCTGAACCACTGATTTCCGTATCTCCCAGACGCACAGTCTCTGCCCGCTTTGATGGTCCTAAAACTTCGCCAAATCGTCCCATACAAGCAGAGATTCAAAAAGCTCTTATCTGTCTGAATTGTGCAGTTCGGTAATTAGTTGTTTTATTTCTTCATCACTTTTTGCAACGTGCGAATAGATAGCTGTGGGCAATACCATAAGTTTAGGTTGGTCTCCTATCGTGTAAGAAAGGAAGGGACGTAGAGAAATAAACTTTGGTCGTTGTTGATTATTATCTTCAATAGAAAACTCAAAAAGAAACGTTTTGGTTTCGCCTGAAGATAAAAAAGGCTTATCATCCAAACGTGTTTGCATGTCAAAATCTTTATAAGTTTTTAGCACAGTTTCATGCAAATTGTAGACTAATTGATAATCCAAATTTTTAATTACCACATCACTCTTTGAATCGTTCTTCAATTCTGCTGAATACCAATCAAAGATGCCGCTTGCCAGAGTTCTTTTACCTAAACTCATGTCAATAGGTTTATCTCCATCTCGAACCTCAATCACCCAACAACCTATAGGATAGGTTGACTTCTGATTTTTAGATTCTACTATTTGCAATTTGTCGATGACATACTTCCCCGTATTCAGTTTTGGGAGACGCAATCCCAAAGTATACAACGAGTATTGTTTGCCTTTTGATCCTAGTGAAATATCTGAAGACTCTGCCACAATTTCGCCTTGATCAGATAGTAGGACGTAACTTTTAGTAGGTTCAACAGGGTTTGCTTTAGATTCTGAACAGACATGTACTAATGATAACTGAATATAGGGTACTTCATCCGTAAAATATCCATGATACGAATCCCACTGCATAAAGTAGAGACCATCGGGAGGCCATTTGTTTTTGTCTTTCCAGGTTTGATTTACACCGCAACCAATCATTAAAGCAGCGGTGAATACAACTACGATAAGCAAGATGTAAAATGTAAACCTTCGCAATTGATACAGCCTCTTTTCTTTTCCAAGAAGGTTGCTTTTATTAAAAAACGTTAAAAATAATACTGTATTTTATCTATACGTTCATGTTTCCCAAGTATAGAAATGGGGTTTAAACCACTGTTTTGCCCAGCCCTGCCCAGACGTATATTTAGGTGGGTTATAGTACCATGTGGTTAGACAGTTGTACTCTTGAACATGATAATAGTCTCTATATCCAATGTGAACAGTTCTATAGGGATTAACAGTAGCACTATACGTCCAGGACTTTTGAGCCGACCATCCTACGTTATAACCTACACCACTGCTTATAGTTTGTGCGCTAAAACCAATGGTAGTATTCCAACTATTACTAACTGTTCTAGTAATGGTAAAAGATAACGTATCCGAACTGCTTTTCCCATTGTAGCCACTTGCAACTTCTCCTCTACTTATGTAACCGTCATATCTATTGTAAATACCAAGAAAAACGTGTTTATGTGGATAACCAATATGTTGCGGCGAAATACCAATATCAGTTACATTATTTTTTTCTATTTCTGCTATTTCATTAGGTGTTAAAGTTCCTCCAGGTTCATCCGGGATACCATTATCCGGAGCAGATCCTTCTAAAGGTTTTGAATCAAAAGCATTTCCTTTATCAACATGAGCAAAGGCTATTCCATTAAAGCAAAACAACACTAAAAAGATCACTAACAGACTGACACTTAAGCGTTTCATAAAATACCTCCTCGAAGAAAGTCTTGTCTTATAAACACTACCGAATTATACTACGCTGAGCGGCTATGCGAAACGGTGAACTCTTCCTTCCAATCTAAAGAAAACGGAAACACAAGCCTACGAAAATGTCTTTCCATCACGCCATTGCACCTTCCAAAATACAGCTTGCATCTTGCCGACATAGGAATGTGACACCCAAAAAAAAATCCTTGACACCTATTTCTCACCCCCTGGGAATTATTATTGGAGCCTTTACATTGTGTTTCACTAACCTATGTGCAACTTCCAACCCCGGCTTTTTAGCCACGGCCATAGTCACGATATCCCCGCCGATGGAAAATTCAGATGATTCTTGTGCTCTCCCATCGATGAACACCTCCTTCGCTTTAAGTTGCCTACAGCTTAACAGCGAAGGACTGCGCTGTAAACCCCCAGAAATGGGGGGTTTTATCCTCTCTTTTGTAACGGCACACGAAACAAACAAGAAGCAGATAAAACAGAATTTAGCGGCTGAGCAAGGCAAGGATTCCTTTTACGCCACCTTTCACACCAAGCTTTTGGTATATTTGCTTGCGGTAGCCTTCAACAGTGTAAACGCTGAGGTGAAGCTTTGTCGCTGTCTCTTTACTGCTCAACCCGAAAAGCAACAGACTCAGGACATCATGCTCACGAGCAGTAAGTTTTACAGCCACTTCCGATGGGATACGGCTGAGTACCTGCGATGCACCGGCATTTCGATCCTGGCAACAATCTACCATTAGCATAAACTCCCGTTCAATCAAAGTAGTTAGCGTCTTCAGGTGCGGAACAGCTAAACCCAGTTCTTTCTCAGCATGCATCGAAATGTCGAGATAGCCTAAGATCTTGTCTTCCGGGTCTTTTAGTGGACTTGCAACGCAACACCAATCTTTAAATAATCTGCAGTAGTGCTGCTCTCCCCGGACAGCAACCAGACGCCCGTGTTCCCGCGCCAGCGCTAAAGCATTGGTGCCGCAGCTTTCCCTCGTAAAGACTGTACCGGGTTTAACACCGACTTCTTTGGTAGCAACCAAAACGTCCTGAGTAGCGAAGATTTTAAGTGTCACCAACTTCGGGTCACAGAGGATGTAGATATAGTGCTTTTGCGTTCCGGCAAGACTTAAAGGGGCAATCAGCCGATCAGTTAGGTCAAGAAGGCGGGCACAAGCTTTAAGGTGCAACATCAGTATAGCCGGCGCGAGGATCTTTTGAGGCCTCGCAAGCTCCGGCGACACCTTTAGAAAACTGCACCGAAGGTGAGAGGCCTTGAGCTCTTCAGGAGTGCAGTAAAAAGGAATACAGTTTTCTAAATTTGATTCCCACAAGAAAGGCACCCCTAATCACCTCTTAATCTTTGTCGTTAACCATACAACGCAATACAGTATCTTACATTATGGCTCCAGTCTCTACCATAACAACCCAAAATCACAATTTAACATGGGTCAGATGATGCTACGAGCCCTAGCTTTAAAGGGTGTAATGAATACAGGTTTGTATGAAATCGGGACTCAACGTGGAAATAAGGAGAGCTATGATATCCTTGACAAGTTAACTACTGAAAAATAGTGATGCAATTTATATTAAATTAAACACATATTAAACACAAAGAGTTATTTTCCTGTCTGATATTCCCAACAGGGTCAAAATGCAACACAAACGGACTATATTATGTTATGAAAGGATTTGGGATTAAAACCAGCCGTTTCAGCCTGAAGCCTTTTTACTTTTGATTCTTCACTACGCCTTTTAGTAACTTCGGGAATAATATGGTTATAGTATATACTTCGTATCCTTCTGGAAGAATCCTGCATAATCAACATATTATAACATCAATATTCCGCGGGAGCGGGACAGAGAAGCTAATCTACACGGGGAGATCATCGCTGGTCTGGCGAGACTAAACAGCCATTTCATGGTAGAAAATTATTTTTCAAACGACCAGCTACCAATTGGGCCTCCAGTTCCTAGCATCTATTATCAGGAACAGGCGGCTTTTTAGGATAGCCGCCTGTTTAAATTTCGCAATAGAATATCACTTTTTGAATGTTGCAAGAAGGGCTTACGTTTTTCCCCGCTTGAAACTGTCACTAAGTGAACGCTTCTTTTGGGGAGATTTCATAAGTAAGCTAAAACAAAAACTAATCTCAACGCCAGATCTGATCAATGGTTACATCCTTGAAGTAGTGGTTGATGATTTCGGTGTAGGATTTTCCCTGTTCTTCGGCCATATAATAGGCTCCCCACTGACTCATCCCCACCCCATGGCCGTAACCGCGCCCAGCCATGTGCAGCTCACCATCCTTGACCTCAAAGCGATCGAGGAGATTAGAGCGCATACGCTCAGGACCCAGCCCCATGCGCAGTGCTGAACCACTGATTTCCGTATCTCCCAGACGCACAGTCTCTGCTCGCTTTGATGGTCCTTTTTTGGCAATTTCTGCACTGGTTATTTGCCCGGAATCTTCACCTGACTGGGAGATCACTGCAGCCCTGACCTCGTCCACTGTAAAAGAGGCTTCCCATGTCTTGTCATCAGGCTTGGCCACCTTTTGGCCGGAATCGGACACACTTTTGATATAAGGTGTCGGCTCCTTTTCAAAGGCCAATCCTTCTTTAGCTGTTGCCGTTTTCCCCCCTGCATTGGAATGGAACCAGGCCCTGATATAATCTCCGTCATGCTTGATCACCTTCCCCCGGGTCCTTTTCACTGCTTCTCGCACCTGGGATGTAATGCGCTCGGGATCATAGGCCTGAAATTCCTCTGTGCTGGTGGATGCATCGGCATCATGTTGGGGCACCCCTTTTTCATGTTTGATCTTGTGCAGGGTAAAGGTGCGCGCCAACACAGCCTGGGCAGACAATGCCTCTAGAGGCCAGGTTGGCTCCATCTCTGCGGCAACTACACCGGCAAGATACTCCTCCATCTTGATCTCCTTTTTTTCACCGGTGTCATTATCATAGAGCGTTATTACAGGTTCCTGGTATTTATACTCTGATTCCTGCTCCGGCAGTGGTTTTTCCTCCGGAGTCCCGCAGCCGGCAAGCCCAGCCAGTAACGCCAGGGATGCTGTCAGACAGATGATAGATACAAGGGGTGTTCGCTTCATAGAAAATTCCCTCCCTATTTTCTTTTAGTCTTAGTATAAACGGGAGGGAATTTTGTATGCTAATTTGCCAGCTATCGGGCAGAGGAGCAGCAATCCTCTTCAATAAATGTGACTTATTTGCCCTTACGTGATATCTTCATCCAGAACCTCATAAAGAGTTTTCGCTTGGGAAGCGGGAATACTTCGCTCCGGGATCTGCAACACTTCTACCCGGTTCACCTTTTTCCCCCATGCCACATCAATTCTATCGCCATCCTTAACCTCATTACCTGGTTTGGCGACCTTTCCATTGACCTGAACACGTCCTGCCAGGCAGGCTTCCTTTGCACTAGTACGCCGTTTAATCAATCGGCTAATCTGTAAAAACTTATCAAGTCGCAATTACTCCCTCTCCTTTTCCTGTTTTTCCAACACTAAACAGACCACTAGCGGGAACCTGAAGTGTTGAAGCTTCACAGGAGAGGCGCGTTATGAACCAGACTGGTTCATTCTTATTGGCATCTTTCCTACAGGCTGTTTTCAGCTTCCTCTACTAGCGCTAATTAACTGACTGATTCCTTTAGCGCTTTGCCTGCACGGAAGGCCGGGACCTTAGAGGCTGCTATCTGTATTTCTTCACCGGTTTGGGGATTGCGACCTGTACGAGCAGCTCTTTCTCTCACCTCAAAGGTGCCAAAACCGACTAACTGTACCTTTTGACCATCTGCCAGTGCATCACTAACAGCAGCAAAAACTGCGTTGACAGCTTTTTCCGCATCCTTTTTAGACATACCAGCTTGCTCTGCAACACTGCCGATCAATTCCGCCTTATTCAAATAAAACCCTCCTTAATGTAATTTCTGGTACGGCTACCTATTTCGCCGGAACCCTTTAAACTCCTGCTGATTAAAGATCTTTTTTTTGCAAAATATTTTATTTCTTCTTCCCCTCTTTTGATTTTGCCTCATCCCAGAGGTCGTCCAACTGACTTAAAGACATCTCCGCCAATGGAACACCCGACTCCCCGGACCTTACTTCCATAAAGGAAAACCTGCTCATGAATTTATCTACCGCTGCTCGCAAGGTTTCTTCTGCATCAAATTCTAACAATCGACAAGTATTGACGGCAGCAAAGATAAAATCCCCTAACTCCTCCTGCAGTTTATCCAAATCCTCCGTTTCCCAAGCAGATTTGACCTCTCTCCACTCCTCATCCACCTTGAGCGCCGCCTCTGACGCATCTGGCCAGTCGAATCCCACCAGGGCAGCTTTTGACTGCACCTTTTGTGCCTTCTGTAAAGCAGGCAAATAATTGGGAACCCCTGCAAGCAGGGATTTAGGTTGCCCCTCCTGGTTCCCTTCCTTTTGTTTGATGGCCTCCCACAATTCTACTACTTGGGCGGCCTCCTCTACCTTTGCTTCACCGAAAACATGGGGATGTCGGTGAACCATCTTTTTCGTAATACCGGAAATCACTTGCTCTATGCCAAACTTTCCTGCACGCTTTGCTAAGCCAGCATGGAAAACGATTTGTAATAATAAGTCTCCCAACTCTTCACAGAGTTTATGCATATCTTCCTCATCTATGGCATCAATTACCTCGTATGTTTCTTCGATAAGGTACTTTTTCAGTGTCTGATGTGTCTGCTGGCGGTCCCAGGGACACCCGTCAGGAGATAAGAGCTTGTCCATTACCTCCAACAAAGGTTCTAAGCTGGCTTCTGTTGACATAATATTTGCCTCCTTTTATTCTGGAAGGTGGCAACGGGACGTTTCGTTTGCCACATATCGCCCACTTGCACCGACTTTGACTGCATATTTCATACTATTCAAGAGACCGGTCTATCTTTTAATAGAAAATCGCAAATTATATGCCTTGATCTCCTTTGTGATCAAGAGAACCGCAAAATAACAAACCGCACCGCCGATAATCGACACCCCTGTGGCTATCAGATTCCCCATGGGGATGAGTATGGCATAAATGACAAGAACCGCCATAACCATTATTGTAACAGCCAGCAGGGGCCGAATCAAGAGGCTTCCTACACGCAAGCGATAGCCGGTCAGCTTGCTGAGAGAAATAAGGTTGAGCAAGAAAACCAGGAAGAAGCCAAGGACGCTTCCCAGAGCAGCTCCTTTGATTCCGAAGCCTGGAATCACTGTCAGGTAATAATTGCACAAGATTTTAACAGAGCATCCTGCTATTAGATTAATCACTGGCACCCATGTTTTCCCTATCCCCTGTAAGGCACCGGCTGTAGTCTGCTGCAGGCCTGTGAACAGAGCTGCAGCAGCCAGCCAGGCAGTTATGATGCCAGCACTGGGATCATCGAAAAGCAGCTCCATGATGGGAGTAGCCAAAACCATGATGCCTGCTGACGCAGGGAGGCAAAGCATGTTGGTTATCCGCAGAGAGGTATTGATCTTCTGATGGACTTCCCGGAGATCGTTGCGGGATATAGCTGCTGACAGGTGCGGAACAAGTGACATGGCAATAGAGGTTGTAACTGCAGCAGGAAGATACACAACCGTCCCTGCCATTCCTGATAGCTGGCCATAAAGGGATGTGGCCTGTTCTATGGTAAACCCGATATCCTGTAAGCGGTTGGGAATGATCACTGTATCAATAACTTGAACAAGGGGAAGAACGAGAGAACCGGCAGAAATAGGCACGGCATAGGTAAACAACCGCTTGATGATCCGCAGCACATCAGTGAAGCGTATACCGAGGCGCCAGCGCCCTGCTGTGCCGGACATTTCCCGCTTTTCAAACCAAATAAAGACCAGCACCAACAGAAGGAGTGCCGCACATCCCCCTGTAAAGGTGCCAGAAGCTGCTCCTGCAGCTGCATACTCCACACCTCTGGGCATCAGCAAATAGGCAGCCATAAGCACTGTAATGATTCTGACGACTTGTTCCACCACTTCAGAAAAGGCAGTCGGCCACATCAGCTGCCAGCCTTGGAAATATCCGCGAAATGCAGATACTATAGAGATGACAAAGACTGCGGGAGTAACAGCGATCAGAGAGTGGTAAACCCTGGGATCACCCAATACCCTTTGAGCCAGGAAGGGGGAGATATAGTAAAGCCCCACAGCCATGATGCTCCCTAAAATTAATAAGAAACACAGAGAAACAAAAAAAACCTGGCGCGCCCTGCGCTGATCGCCTACTGCCCTGCTTTCAGCTATTAAGTAGGAGAGAGCGACAGGAATGCCTGCAGTAGAAAGGGCTAGCAGAGTTGTATAAATAGGGTAGGCCATCTGGTAGATGCCGATACCCTCACTCCCTACTATCCTTGTAAAAGGAATGCGGTAAGCCGCACCCAGCAGCTTGACCACAATTCCTGCAGCTGCAAGAACAAAAGCTCCGCTCAAAAAAGATTGTGCCTTCATCGTAACCCCCTGTTTGTCCATCCTACCATCATTAAATGTTACTAAACAAAGGGGCTCGATATACCGAAATAAGGAATTATCTAAAACAAAAAAATTAAAGGCGGCTTTCGCCACCTTAATTTACTTCAATATCTTTAATAATTATTGCTCCATCTGTTTCGCCAAAAATCCCGCCGCTGTCTCAGCTAATTTTAATTCCAGCTCTCCCATCCGCACATTAGGCTCTTTGGAGCAGATAATCACCGCCCCAATCGGATCACCTTGGGTAATAATGGGCGCAATCACCTCACTGGTGAACTTGCATTCTTCTTCGTCTTCAGTCAGGCAACCTTCGCAAGCATCATGCTCGCCAGCTTTAGGAATCAACGCTGTTTTACGTTCTTCCATAACCTTTTCAACAGCTGGCCCGACAGCTTTATCGAGAAACTCCTTTTTCGGAGCACCTGACACTGCGACAATTACATCCCGGTCGGCAATGCATGCTATATGGCCAATCGCCTCATGTAGGGAGTCGGCATATTCCTTTGCAAAGTTGCCCAGCTCATTAATCGGCGAATACTTCTTAAGGATAACCTCTCCTTCCCGGTCCACAAAGATTTCGAGGGGATCCCCCTCCCGAATTCTCAGGGTCCGGCGGATTTCTTTGGGAATTACAACTCGACCTAGATCATCAATACGTCGTACGATACCTGTAGCCTTCAAGTTCTATCCCCCCTTCATACAAAGATAATGTTTCAAAATTAGTATATAACCAATTGGGAGGATTTATTCATTTTTTCCATGCTTCTGCTGATAAAATAAACCTGATTAGGCCTAAACTGGTTTTAAAGATCTAGGCTTTTTTCGGGATGCCAGAGAAGCTTGCCGTTGCTCCGCAGCCCCTCAATATATTCGTTATATCTCTCCTGCTGCTTCTGAGCGAGTAATTCCTGCTGCAGATGATCCTTTACTTCATCATAACTGGCCTGTCCGGCCTCTTTTCTTTCAAAATTCCAGAGCACATGATATCCGTATTCAGACTTGACAGGTTCCTGGCTGAACTCCCCTGAGGAAAGGCTAAAAGCCTCCTCTATAAACTCCTCCACCAGAGATGATTCCTTGGTGATATCGCCCAGGACACCCTTGTTCTCTGCCACTGAAGGGTCGATGGATTTTTCTAAAGCGAGTTCCTGGAAATCAGCCCCCTGTTTCAATTCTGTGATAACTTCCTTGGCCTCTTCTTCGGTCTCCACCAGAATATGCCCAACATTGACCCGCTCAGGGTAGATTAAAACTTCCTTTTGTTCCTCATAAAACTTTTTGATTTCCTCTTCCTCGACTGTAACATCCTTTGTTACATATGTCTGCAACTCCTGGATCAGCATCATTTCTTCCAGAGCTTCCCTGTATTCAGCTTCTGTCATTCCCTGTTCTTGAATTAGTTTTTGGAAATTTTCCGCTCCTCCAACCTGCATCTGAAAAAGCATGATCTGCTGATCCAACTTTTCCTGCCCCACCTTAAGTCCGCATGATTGAGCTGCATGGCTGATCAGCGCACGATCTACCAGTTGACTGAGCACCTGCTGCCGCAACATTCCTTGCATCATTTCCCCTTGCTCTCCTTCAAGGGCTATACCCTGCATTTGCAGCATTGCTTCAGCACTGGCAACTTCGCTTTCCAAGGCCTGGTCGGTAATCTTAACACCGTTAACCTGCACTACCCAGTCCCCACCATATACACGCCACAGCCAAAAACCGCCTACAGCGATTATTAAAATAAACACTAAAATTTGAGGCAGATAAAAACTCTTTTTTGAAGAGTGTGCTGTCTCAGCCAAAAATATTCCTCCTTTCCGGTGAAACCGGAATAACGTTAAATAACGCCACTTGATTAGTTTCGCCACTATCAATTGATTTCCTGCTTAAGGCATAACCCATTTTTTTGGAGGATTGGGACGCGGGGAGGACGCGGGGACGGTTCTCGCGTCTCATCTAACGACCAACCACTAACCACCAATCAGTGCTTTTTTCAGCATTTTGACCAAGTCTTTGGCTTCCAGGCCTTTGGTGTCCACACGTATCTCTAGCCCGCCCACTGTAGAAAAACCGAGACGTTTCCCCAAAACGCCACTCCAATGTTCTAACTGTTTAACAGTAGGTGCCGCATCTGCATCAAACTGTATGAACAGAGCAGAACCGCTGTGCCGCACTTCCCTGATCTGCAGTTCTGTTGCCTTGACCCTGATGCCGGCCAGATCAAAGAGGTAACCAACCGAAGTCGGCATACTGCCGAAGCGATCCCGCACCTCTTCTGCCAGTTCGTCAACTTCTTCCGGACTGCCCGCCAAAATCAGGCGCCGGTAGATATCCACCTTCTGCCTCCCATTTCTGATATAAGAGTCTGGAATAAAGGAGTCAATCGGTAGATCGATGAGAGGCCTAGCCGCTTTTTTCTCCGGTGGCTCCTCTCCCTTGAGTTCCCTCATAGCCTCCTGGAGCATGCTGTTATAAAGATCAAAACCTACAGAAGCCATATGCCCATGCTGTTCAGCTCCTAAGACATTACCTGCCCCTCGTATTTTCAGATCTCGCAGAGACAGCTTAAACCCGGATCCAAATTCGGTAAATTCCTGAAGAGCACGCAATCTCTTTTCTGCCTGTTCGCTCAGGACTTGGCCTCCCTTAAAGGTAAAGTATGCGTAGGCGCCACGTTCAGAGCGGCCAACCCGTCCCCGCAGTTGGTAGAGCTGTGACAGTCCAAAATTGTCGGCATTTTCCACAATCATTGTGTTGACATTGGGAAAATCCAGTCCGTTTTCGATGATCGTTGTGCAGACCAAACAATCGAATTTCCGGTTGATAAAATCCCACATTACCTTTTCCAATTCATCCTCCCTCATCTGCCCGTGAGCAAAACGGAATGAGGCCTCAGGTATTAATCCCTGGAGATAATAAGCTGTGGAGCTGATGGTCTGCACACGATTATGCACATAAAAGACCTGACCATCCCGTTGGATCTCCCTCATGATGGCGTCCCGCACCAGAGCAGGGTCATATTCCAGCACATAGGTCTGCACTGGGAGACGATCCTCTGGGGGAGTCTCAATGAGGCTCAGATCTCGCACTCCGCCCAGAGACATCTGCAGGGTACGGGGAATCGGAGTAGCAGTCATGGCGATGACATCCACATTGGCTTTCAGCATTTTGATCTTTTCTTTATGCGCCACTCCAAAGCGCTGCTCCTCATCGATGACCAGCAGCCCTAAATCCTTAAAAGACACATCGGCGGAAAGGAGTCTGTGGGTGCCGATTATCACATCCACCATGCCCTTTTTAAGGTCTGCCAATGTTTTCTTTTGTTCTGATGCAGAACGAAACCTGCTCAACATATCCACCTTAACAGGATAGTGGGAAAAGCGTTCCTGGAAAGTCAGGTAGTGCTGATGGGCAAGGACTGTTGTGGGCACTAAGACTGCCACCTGTTTCCCATCCTGTACAGCCTTGAAAGCGGCACGAATCGCCACTTCGGTTTTACCAAACCCCACATCACCACAAATCAGGCGGTCCATGGGATACGCCCTTTCCATATCGGCTTTCACATCAGCTATAGCCCGCAGCTGGTCTGGAGTTTCTTCATAGGGAAACTGTTCCTCAAACTCCTGCTGCCAAACAGTATCCTTGGAAAAGGCATACCCTGCTGCCTGGCTGCGCTGTGAATAAAGAGTCAATAGATCTTCAGCCATTTCCTGAACGCGCTTTTTGATGCGCTGCTTGAGGCGCCCCCAATCACTGCCTCCCATTCGAGAAAGACGCGGTTTATACCCTTCGGGCCCCTTATACTTCTGGACCAGTTCAACTTGATCCACCGGCACAAAAAGCTTTGCCTCTCCTGCATAGGCGATCTCCAAATAATCCCTCTTTGTATCTCCTGTTTCTTTCTCACAGATACCTAAATAGCGGCCAATACCGTGGTGGACATGTACAACATAGTCCCCGGGGCTCATGTCAGGAAGGTGATCAGACGCCACTGCCCGCCGCCGTGCACCTCTCCTGCTTTGTTTACCCCCAAACATCTCCTCTGGTGTAACGACAGCCAGAACACCCGGAATCTCAAAACCACGGCTCAACACGCCGGTGCCCACTTGTAAGCGCCCCTCTTGCAGGCGCTCCTGCCACTTATCCGCAGCTGCCAGAGACATTTCCCGGTCTCTCAGCTCTCTTTCCAGGTGTTTCAATTTTGACTCTGCACGGATCAGAAGCAGAACAGCAGACTCTCTCTGCAGCCATCCCTTAATTTCCTGAACTAAGAGATCCGGACGCCCCAAAAAGGGCTGCATCTCCTTTGTAGTAAAGCTGAACCGTGACTTGGGTTTGATCTGGGGAAGCCTTGTCGATAACTGTGAGAAATAGAGTAAAGAAAGATCTGTCATCTGCCCCAGCAGCTGATCGGCATCAAAATAATATTCTCTCCAGGAGGTAAAAGAGTTCCCCTCCTGAAAAAATCGCCTGTAGTCTGACTCTAAGAGGGCGGTACGCGCACCGCACTGTTCCTGAAATCGTCCAGGTTCTTCGATAATGACCATAGAATCTGGGGGCAGGTAATCCAAAAGAGAGGGCTGTTCAGGGTAAAAATAGGGCTGTACCAAGCTCAAAGAGCCGCCGATTCCCTCTTTGGCCATCTCTACATACCTGTTGGCCCGCCGCTGGAGACGCAGCTGTGCATCTTTGCTCCCTTTGAGCACATCCCGCCTCTCTTGATAAGCATTCTTGATGCCATCTACTGCAGCAGCAGCCAGATCCGCATCATAAATGAACTCCCGAGCAGGCCATATTATAATCTCTGTAATTCTCTCCTGGGACCGCTGCGACTCTGGATCAAGCCTTCTCAGGGAAGTGACCTCATCCCCCCAGAATTCCAGGCGGACAGGGGAATCATAAAAAGGATAGATATCCACTACATCCCCCCGCACCGCAAACTGCCCCGCACCTGAGACATTTTCCGAGCGTTCGTAGCCAGCCGCAACCAACCGCTGCAAGAGGCTATTATAATCTGTTTCCTGGTTCACCTGCAGAGAAATAGCAGCCTTCGCCCAGCATGCAGGGGGGACCAGTTTGGGCAAGAGAGCTTCTACAGAAGCAATCACCACCGAATTTTCCCCCTGCTCACACAGGGAAGCCAAAGCCTGTAGGCGCCCGGCCGCAGGTTCACGACTGGCTGCCACTACCTCAAAGGGCAAGGATTCAGCCGGATCAAAGGCCAGAACCTGTCGTTCCGGCATTAACTGCTTCATGTCCGCAAACCAGGCATTCACCTGATCAGCATCAGGGACGATTACCAGCATCGCCCCCATAAACCCGCCATTTAAAAATAGAGAAGCCGCAGCCAGGGTCTCTGAAGAACCTGCCAGCCCTGAGAGCATGACAGGAAAGTTTCTTTTTATTATAGCTTGCCTGGCTTCACTGAACCCAGGCATCTTGTGCAGCAGATTTTGCATATAAACCACCCTTTAGAAATAGACCAAAACCAAAATAGGCAGGACCACTGAAAGCCCCCCGACTAGTTCATTATATC
>DIQC01000036.1:61524-61648 GCA_002426495.1 Thermacetogenium sp. UBA5472 | reverse complement strand
GCAGAGGAATATGGAGAGCATCATCTTGCTATATACGGGCTTATCACAGGTATGGCCGTTATGGCTGTAAGTATGCTGCTGCTAGCTTAGGTGGCAAGGGCGTGGCGCCGGGGGGCGCCGGGGG
>DIQC01000036.1:0-61415 GCA_002426495.1 Thermacetogenium sp. UBA5472 | reverse complement strand
ATAATGAGCTGCCCATGACGAGGGAATATCTGTATATGTAAGTGGCACCGGGACGTTTCGTCTGTGGCACCGGGACGTTTCGTTTGCCACATTTTCTCGCCTTCACGCTTGCTAACGATATCCTGAAACTGGCAAGGCGATAGTAGGGATGGTTTTTTGCGCCATTACATTCCTGATATAATTGTAAAGGGAGTTTGGTAAAGGTATAAAGCAGCCGGTCAAGGGCTGTTTTTTCACTCAGCGGTAATTTAGGACACCTAAATATTTTTAAGTGTGTGCTGGTAAAAATGCAAAAAGCCTTACTTTAACGCTTCACCCGGTTGTTAACGGGGGGAAATTCCGCCAAGGCAGGTAATCTAGTTGATTAAGTGGTACTGTAATATAGGGTGATAACCTGTGAAGGAAAGCTTTTATACTATTCATAAAGCTGCAGTTGTTGAGGTAGATATCAAGCGGTCGAAGTTTATTGCTGCCGCATCCCCTGTCGATGATGAGGATGCAGCCAACTCCTTTATTGAGCGGATGAAGGAAGAGCACAAGCGGGCGACTCATAATGTGTTTGCCTATCTGATCAATGAGCAGGTTATGCGTTGTAGTGATGATGGTGAACCTGCGGGAACTGCCGGAAAGCCGGTGTTGGAAGTTCTCAAAAAGCAGAACCTAGAGCGGACTGTTGTTGTGGTTACACGCTATTTCGGTGGGATTAAGCTGGGTGCTGGAGGGTTGGTGCGGGCCTATAGTGATGCAGCTAAAAAAGTTGTTGACAGTGCAGGGATTGTGAAAAAGAGGCGGCACCAAGCGATCTTTGTGCGGGTTGACTATCAATTCTTCGGCTCAGTCAAGCGGGAGTTGGAGATGGCTGGGGGACTGATTCAGGATATCGTTTATGATGAGCGGGTGACGATTAGCTGTCTGCTGCCAGTGGGGGTGGATGTGTCCCAGCGGCTTAGTGGAGTCACATCAGGGCAGGTGGAAAAGGAACGGGGTGAGTTCTGCTATGTTTAGAGGAACCCGCCCCGACTTTTGATAATATTTATGTCTTACAGGTTTTCTTCTTTTAAGGCGTCGATGATATTATCGTCTTTCAGCTTGGCGCTGGCATGTAGCATGGTGATAAAGATTATCAGGAATACACCGATCACACAGGCAATGACCTCTTTCCACGGCAGGAAGAAAGTAAACTGAAACATATTGCCGAAGCTTTTATAAAGGAGCATGCTGATTAAGATACTGATCGGCAGTCCGTAGAGAAGCGCTTTCAGGCCGTAGAAGATGCATTCATAGTTGATCAGCTGATTAAAGCCTTTTGGGGTCAACCCCACCGATTTAAGCATGGCGAATTCACGGCGGCGCAAGGCCACATTGGTGCTGATGGTGTTGAAGATATTGGTGACACCGATCAGGGTGATCAGGGTGAGGAAGCCATATAGAAAGATAGCGGTCACTGTATTTGAGCGCTGTATTTCCTGCCGACTGGCTTGTATATCATAAATAAAAAGGGAAGTTCCATCAGCATAGCCATCATAAATAGTGCGGATACTGTCCGCTAATGTGGTGCTGTCGGTTGAGCATATATATAGTTGAGGAGTACCTTGTTTATCTTGTAAGAGCTGTTCGAGTTCAGCAAACACTTCCTCTGAAACAATTATATTAGCTTCCCCAAGGTTAGTAGAGGATATGCCGAGGGGAAGGGTATCAGTTACCGCGCTGATATCCATTGAAAAACTTGCTGGTGGGGCTGCTGCCTCATCATATTGAAACTCTGTAAGCTGGAGCTTTTCGCCAGCATTCATCTGCAGCGGCTCATACTCAACATATTCAGGAGCTTCTATGGTATTTTTATTAACGAGAATGCCCTTGAAGTTTTGGGGATCTTGAAAAGCTGTCCAATCAAGCCCGTTTTCTGAAGCGTATCTTTTAAATTCTGGTTGACCGACTGCGATGATGTTAAAGTGACATTGATAATCACCGTCTTCATTCACAGATAATATATTTTGGTCAAAATAATATTCTTCATTTTCGGAAGATATATTATGTTCAATATAATTTTTTTTGATATAAGGGCCGAATTTGTCACGTTCCAGCCATGTTTCACAAAACATCATTTTGACAAGCGAGTATTCCTCCACACCCTCAAGAGAAGTAACCTGCTGATAAAAACTTTTTTCATCCTCTGGAGATGCATTATTGATTACCACATTTATATCATAGGGTATATCGTGATAGTAAAGGTCAGCGCTTTTCAACCCGTAGTTGGTAAAAGTGGAGATAGATATAAAAAGTACAATACTGATCACCAGGGAGAGCACAGTAGCCCGGTAGCGGCGGCGGCTGCGTTTAAGGTTTTTTAAGGCCAGTTCTCCTTCAAACCCGAATAAAAAACGGGTCAGCCTCGAGGTTTTTACTGTTTTTCCCTTGATGTTGATATCATTACTCAGCCTGATCGCCTCGATGGGGGAAGTTGCGGAGGCCCTTTTGGCCGGGAGATAGGCGGAGAAGAGAATGATTAGGCCGACAAAGAGAATCGTGGCCAAGATAACGCCGGGAGAGATGATGAGCCGCAGAGCAAGATCCTCACTGCCCATCATGCCGGACAGGATGCGGTTGACGACGGAAAGAGTGATGCCAATGCCGCCGATACCGGAGAGGATACCGATCGGTAGGCCTACCAAACCCAGGAGTGCGCCTTCGAAAAATACGGCTTTCCGGATCTGCCCCGGTGTGGCACCAGTACTGGCCAGCATGCCGAACTGTTTTTTGCGTTCACTTACCGATATAGCGAAGGAGTTGTAGATAACTATTATCGAACCGAATGCGATCAGTATGGCCAAAATAGTGGCAACAGAATAGATCATTTTAATAGCAGAATCATTTTGGGTCAGCCCCATCCACTTTAAGAGTTCATTATTGTAGGTGAAGTCACTAATTCCGGCATTTTCGGCCATCTCCGGGATCTTATTATAGATATCCCGCGCATTTTTCCCGAGAATAGATACATTGACCGGTTCATTCGGGGTGATTGCACCCTGATCCAGATAGGTAACCACTGTGAACCCAGGAATGTTGCTGAAATTTTCAAAATGGGGTTTGGCCATCAACCCGGTGATCGTATAGGTTTTTGTGTCAGTTGGTACAAATTGCTCTGTTTCTTCGTACGATAGACCATCTGATAATGGCTGCCCATTCTCAGCGATTCGTTCACCTAAATCGAAGGTAATCGTATCACCGATCTGATAATCCCCTCCGCCGTGTTGCAAAATTTCCTCTGAAAGCAGTATTTCACCGGCTTTTTCCGGAAAGCGTCCTGCGGTAAGTTTAACAGGCATGTGCTGGAAGGCTGCAGCATCATATTCTTTAACAAAGAAATAAGGCTTTTTTTCAAAAGCTGACTGCTCAAAACGAGCAAATCCCAAATTTCTGCTTAGCATAGCTGTTTTTGTGTATGCATTATCAGTGATGTATTTAGTCTGGTCAGGTTTCACACCGTGAAAAGTGGCATGGTAATTCCCGTCAGTTTTGATAGCTCTCTGAATGAAGAGATCCTGGAAACTGGCAGCAAGAGAGAAGGTGCCACAGATCATCGCTGCAGAGAGAATAATTCCGATGATGGTGACGATGGTGCGCTTCCGGTTCAGTTTCAGGCTGCGCAGTGTGAGTGCGTTTAAGATATTCACGGCCTGATCACCTCATCTTTGACAATACGCCCGTCAGCCAAGGTGAGCATGCGGTCAGCCTGCAGGGCTATTTCCTGGTCATGGGTGATTATGATCAAGGTTTGCTGATAGCGCTTGTTGGATAGTTTAAGCAGATCGATGATCTCCTGGGAATTTATGCTGTCCAGGTTTCCTGTTGGTTCATCAGCCAGGACGATGGCTGGGCGGTTGATCAAGGAGCGGCCGATAGAAACTCTCTGCTGTTCACCGCCGGAGAGTTCATTGGGAAGGTGGTTCGCTCTGTCTGTCAGATTGAGAGTTTGCAAGAGTTCATTAAAGAAATCTTGCTCGATCTTCTTTCCATCGAGTAGCAGAGGCAGGGTGATATTTTCCTCCACATTTAAGATGGGGAGCAGGTTGTAAAACTGGTAAATGAGGCCAACCTGCCGGCGCCTGAAGATGGCCAGATTGGTTTCACTGAGCTGATAGATGTCTGTGTCCTCGATAAAGACCTTACCTGCGGTGGGACGGTCAACTCCACCTATCATATGCAGCAGAGTGGATTTACCTGAGCCGGAGGCCCCGATAATAGCTATAAATTCCCCTCTTTTTACACTAAAGGAGACATCATCGACTGCTTTCACCTGTGTGGCATCGCTTCCATATAGTTTGGACAGATTCTCTACCCTGAGTATTTCCATGAAACAAAACCCCTTTTATTTTGATAATTAGATTGTATCTGTCCAATGTGACTCTGTGGTGACAATAAATGTGACAGTTTTGTCACATTACTATTATTTTGTATTTAGATTGAATCCGATCGCTTAATGAATGGAGTTTCGCTGTGTCGGCACTGCCTGTCAGGTTAAGCTTTTGTAGAATTTAATTGTAAATTGTGAACCCAAGTTCTTTTCACTCTTTACTGTAATATCTCCACCCTGTTTGGCTATGAACTCCTGAGCCATGGCTAAGCCAATGCCGACATGGCCTTCAGGGGAGTTTTTGCCTTTATAGAAGCGGTTGAAGATATAGGGGAGATCCTCCTGGTCGATTCCTGGGCCGCTGTCCGCTATGGTGATCACTGTATAGAGGGGGTTCTCCTCAAAGGAGATGTGCAGATCTCCTTGTTCAGGGGTGTGTTCAATACAATTTTTTAAAATATTGATCAAGCCCTCACTGCACCAATTAAAATCACCAGTGAACTTGGCATTTTTTTCACCTTCTATATTAACCTGCAGCATTTTGATATCCAGAGGGATGCTTAAATGTTCGAGGGCCTTCTCTACCAGGAAATTAACATAGATATCATCCTTTTTCATGGTGACAGTACCGGCGTCAAGTTTGGAAAGTTTAAGCAGTGAGGTCACCAGCCACTCTATCCGCTGCAGCTGTGATCTTATCCGGTCTAGAAATATCTCTTTGTCATGTTCTGAAGGATTATCAGAGAGCAGGTCATTTAAAACAAAGAGAGAGGTCAAGGGTGTTTTCAGTTGGTGCGATATATCGGCGATGGAGTCAGCGAGGATGACCTTGTCACTCTGCAGGGCTGCGGCCTGCCTCTTAAGCATTGTGGTAATTTTATAGATTTCATTTTTTAGGATGCTGAGATCCCCCTCATGATTATCCCGAATATCGAGGGAATAGTCACCCTCATTGACTTTTCCGGCGTATTGGGTAATCTCCCTGATTTGTCCATACTGTTTTTTGAGAAACACTAGAACTGTCAGAATAAAAGCAGTGCAGGCTAAAATGGCCAATAAAAGATACATAGATAAGTTGTAGCGGTAATAGTTTTGCAGCAAAGGGGTTTCCAGCGCGATTCCTTCCCTTTGAATTCCGTATTTTGACAGGATATCATTTCCCCTCTGTACGGCATCGTTATCCTTCTCTATGATCTGTTTGATCATATCCTGCTCTGCCTCCGGATATTTTTCTGCCACCGCACCGATGATCGCTGCTTGGTTATTGACAAGAGCCTGTTTTAAATGATGCCTGCCGGCAAGGCTGAACAGGATGGCGGTGATCAATAATCCGGCCAGCAGGAGGGCAAATAGGGTGAACAATCTGTTTGCTTCAGGGTTTCTGGTGAGTTTTATCTCAATCACCCACCTTATAGCCTAAACCGCGGATGGTTTTGATGATCTTAGGTTCCCGGGGATCATCCTCGATTTTTTCACGCAGCCGCTTGATATAGACTGTGAGGGTATTATCATTGACGAATTCGCCGGCTGTATCCCAGATATATTCTAGAATTTGCTTGCGGGTGAGTATTTGTCCTTTGCTGCGGGCTAGGGTGAGCAGAAGTTTGTATTCCAAGGCGGTCAGCCAGATAAGTTGCTTGTTCTTGTAAACCTTTGCTCCTGCTGGGTTGATTCTGATATCACCCAGGTTGATTTCTGTTCTAGTGTCAGGCTGTCTGCTGTATCTGCGCAGAACACTATTAATTCTTGAAATCAGTTCTCTCAGTCTGAACGGTTTGGTGATATAGTCATCTGCTCCTAGATCGAGGCCCATGACGGTATTTGCTTCATCATCATTAACTGTGAGAAAGATGACAGGTGTGTCCCCTTTTTCCCTGACCAGTTTGCATAATTCAAAGCCACTGCCATCCGGAAGATTCACATCCAGGATGATCAGCAAAAAAACCTGTTCAAGGATCCTTTCTTTGGCGCTGTTGAAGTCATAACAAACTTGGGTAGAAAAGCCTTCCTTGTTTAAGGCATACTCGATGCCCATAGCAATAGTTTTGTCATCTTCGACGATCAAGATCTCGTTCACAGGATCCCTTCCTCTTCCTTTAGTATCACAAAGGACAATTACATTAACATCCTTTAACAATACTATAACGCATTCCCAGGACGCGCGGGGCCATCGCGGGGACGGTTCTCCTGATGGGCCTCATCTGGGTACGGTATCCACCTATTTCCATAAGTTTCACCTAGCTGTGATTGAAATGCACACATGGACATGCTGCTCTTTGGATGAAATTGTCAATCATTAGAGCCGTCCCTTGATGGGCATCTGGAATAGTTTTCGCCCCGTGATTGGCCTGGTGATGTTTCCTAAAGACTTTGTACCTGGACCCATCACCGGAACCGTCCCTCCGCGCGCCGTCCCTCCGCGCGCCCTCCGCGCGCTCGGAACCGCCCCTCGCATGACGCGACGACCGAGCGTCCGTCTGCTTGTTCTAACTAGTAATTTTATAATATTTAGGAAATACTGCAGGATAATTGATACTGAATCAACAATAGATCGATTATTATGCTGGTTAAAGATTATGATGAAAAGGGTGATTTTTTGGCTCGCTGTGTATTTTGCCAGAGGCAGCTAGAGGAAGTAATAGCAGAGAATGACTTGGCTGTGGTCATGCATGACAATTATCCGGTCAGCCGCGGACATGTGCTAGTGGTTCCCAAACGGCATATAGAGAGTTATTTTGAGGCGACACCGGAAGAATTAAATGCTATCAATCAGCTGATATTTGCAGTGAAGGAAAGGCTGGATCAAAAGTTTCATCCTAATGGTTACAATATTGGGGTGAATATTGGAAAGGCTGCTGGTCAAGGCATTTTCCATATGCATGTGCATATAATTCCCCGTTACTCCGGAGATGTATCTGATCCTCGGGGTGGTATAAGAAGGATAATGCTCGATAATGTCCTCATAAGCCCAATCAGGGACGGTTCCTGTAATGGGACTTGCCCTAAATAAGATACCATCTCTTTTCAGGTTTCAGGCGCCTGTCATCAGGGAAAAACTGTCAATCAGGAGAACCGTCCCTCCGCGCGCAAGCAGTGTCCTCCCGTTGGATCTTTCACCGAGATTATCAAATTAAATTACGGAAAACGGATAGCGAAGTAAAAGCAGAGCAGAAGGCATCATGAATTATGTGCCAATAGAAAAACTATTTGGGATTGAAAAAGTCAAACGGCAGGAAATTCCGCATAAGATCAAGAAAAGTGAAGAAGAACGCAGCGGTAAATCGCTGGCGTAACTCGTCTAAACAGGAATCAGTCAAAACATAGTATTTAGACGTTACGATTAGGAAGCAAAAAGATGGGAAGCAAGTGAACCGTCTCTTTGCTTCCAAATAAAGGGGTGCAGTAGCAGATGGGCAATCTTATCGACCTCACTAAACCATTTCTCTTGAAACTTCGGGTATTCTCAGGGGAAGTAGTTTTATTGAACGATATTTTGGAGATTCATAAGGAATTATATGAGGAAATGGTGCCTCTACAAGGGAGCAGTGCAGATATTAGAATCTTGGATACCCTAGATGTGGCTTTCGACAGTGCTAGCGATGAACCAACTGAGTTCCCGGAGAATGATCTAATTCTAAGTGATACTTTTGCCGAAGAGTGTATTTTTGTTTGTAATTCGCTGGCGCAAAGGCTGCGCAAGGTTGTTGCTCTTGGAGCAGTGGGTGAACAAGATGCCTACAGGCTGCCGATCTATGTCAACGAAACTGAATATCTGCGCTTTGTTCTGGAAGCAGAGATGGATTTAACAGAGGAAAACCCTGAGCAGCAGCAGGAAATTAAACGAATACTCGACAGGCTGCTATCTCTATGCAGCAAGTGTAAAGATTGGAATAAGAAACATTGTGCTTCTGGGGATAGGCTTGATGCCTTAAAAAGTGCCCAGGAGAATTTAGTGATCCGTGATGATGCTCTGTTAACAGATTTCAGCAAAGAAATCGAAATGTCATTAGTCAGTGTAGGCTATCTATTTAATGCTGTTCCCATAGACAGAGAGAAGTATGGTGAGCCAGATGACGCCATCCTTGATATATTTGATGTTTACGTCGCATTTGATATGGGTGTGTACTTAGATGAGCCGGAATCTAGAGAGATTAATACCGCATGGGCCAGAGTGATACTTATACCACCAGAAAAAATAAGCACAATTTTACCGGCATGTGATGCTTATTCCGCAGCTTTGGCAGATATATGCACAATTCTCTACGATGAACATGAAATAGAACCCTGTAAAGTATGGGTTATAGATGATTTTATAATTGAACCAGGATACGAAGGGGTAGCAGGGGACTTTTTAGAATGGATCAAAAAGTATCTGACAAATGAGGGAATAATAATTGCAGCCTCCTACAGCGATGATCTAGATGATATGGAAGGGAACGATAAATATGGTGAGGAAGAGAAAAAAGTGAGGCAGTTTTATGCCTTCCATGGTTTTATCCCCTTGGGAGATACAGAATATATGTTTTTAAAATTAAGGGAGAAGCATATCTGCAAACATAATTAAAGCAATCGCGGGGACGGTTCCGGTGATTGGTCGCTGATGGTGCCTTGGCTCCATTCTGAACCGTCACCTGCAGGATACAGGATAAAATTTGCACCCTTTTAGGTCCCTTAAGGTGTAACAACATTAAACAAAAGGAAGCAAAAGGACCGTCCCCATGCTTCTCGTGCTTTCATAACGGAAGCAAAAAGAACATCCCTTTGCTTCCAGATAGGAGGGAAGAATGAGTATAGTAGAGATTAAAGGGTTGACCAAAAAGTTCGGTAATTTTACAGCATTGGATAATGTCGATCTAACTATGAATGAAGGGGAGGTTTTCGGCTTTATCGGGCCAAATGGCGCCGGAAAAACCACTACTATCCGCGTAATGTTGGGTTTGCTGAAGGCTACCCGGGGTGAAGTGAGAATCTTTGGCAGGGATGCCTGGAAGGATGCTGTAGAGCTGCATAAACGGATAGCTTTTGTTCCAGGAGAGGCCAATCTCTGGCCAAATCTAAGTGGTGGAGAGGTAATCGATCTATTTCTTAAAATGAGGGGCAATGGGAGTCAGGGCAGACGGGAAGAATTGATCAAAAGGTTTGACCTGGATCCGACTAAAAAATGCGGCACTTACTCCAAGGGGAATCGTCAAAAAATAGCTTTAATTGCTGCCTTTTCATCTGATGCAGATCTATACATCTTAGATGAGCCAACATCTGGACTGGATCCATTAATGGAAAGGGTCTTTCAAGAGTATGTGATGGAAGTAAAGGCAGAAGGAAAAAGTGTGTTTCTTTCCAGTCATATTTTATCAGAGGTTGAAAAGTTATGTGACACAATAGCCATCATTCGTGAAGGAAAAATCATTGAAACAGGAACACTGAATGAGATGCGGCACCTAACCCGTACTAAATTAACTATACAGACGAAAGAACCTGTCACTCTCGATGAAACAAAAGGGGTTCATAATATTGAAGAGCATGACGCAGAACTCTCATTCCAGGTAGATACTGAAGAATTGGATGAAGTTATTCGCTATATCAGTCAATTTGGAATCGTCAAATTAGAGAGCACATCTCCGACCTTAGAGGATTTGTTTTTGCGCCACTATGAGGCAAAAGAGACCTCTAATGGGGTGGGGGGTCAGGCATAATGTATTCCCAGTCATTTCAAGGAACCGGCAGATTAATTAAATTGATCTTTCGACAGGATGGCTTAAAGATTTTTGTCTGGCTGTTAGCATTGATATCAGTGAGCCTGGCAGCTGCTGCAGCCTATCCGACTGTCTACACAGATGAGCAATCTATACAAGCTTTTGCCCTAACTATGAATAATCCGGCAATGATAGCAATGCTGGGTCCAGGCTATGCGATGGAGAATTATACAACGACAGCTGTCATATTTGGGCACGAAATGCTGCTTTTTACGGCAATTGCTGTGGCAATAATGAATATTTTATTTGTCGGGCGCAGCACCCGGGCAGATGAAGAAGATGGCCGTATCGAAATCATCCGCTCTCTTCCTGTCGGTCGCTTATCTTATTTAAGTGCTGCCACGATTGCTGCAGTTATGACAAATGTGCTGTTGGCCGTATTGCTTGGAGGCGGGTTGTATGCATTAGGGATTGAAAGGATGGATTTGGCCAGTTCGTTACTCTACGGGGCTAATTTAGGAGCGTTGGGCCTGGTATTTGCAGCTTTTACAGCTTTATTCGCTCAGCTTGCAGAAACCTCTCGAGGAGCCACTATGTTTTCCTTTGTAGCTTTGATGGTGGCTTACCTAGTTCGGGCAGTTGGAGATGTAAGCAGTGAGACACTCTCTTTCTTTTCACCACTGGGCTGGGCAGTGCGAACAGAGGTTTTTGTCGGTGATCATTGGTGGCCGGTTCTTCTATCATTAGCCATAGCTGTTGTGATTATGGTTGTATCCTTTTACTTAAACGCGATTCGTGATTTAGGGTCTGCCTTCATATCGGCTAGAAAGGGTAAAGAGCATGCATCACCCTTTTTGCAAACACCTTTTGGTCTTAATTTAAGCCTGCAGTTTACCAATATTGCTGCCTGGGCAGTTGGTATTTTTGTGATCAGTGCTGCTTTTGGTGCAGTTCTAGGGGACTTAGAAACCTATTTTGCGGATATGGAGTTCATACAAGCTTATCTGGCGAATGATCCAGGTGAAACGATGACCGAACAGTTCATCATGCTGTTGATGGCGATTATGTCGATGATCAGTGCCATACCGGCAGTGATGACTGTATTAAGGCTAAAGGGAGAAGAAGATAAGAATCGCACAGAACACTTTTATGGACGAGCTGTATCCCGTACAAAGGTAATGGGAAGTTATCTTCTGTTAGCTATTCTCGTCAGTTTTATCATGCAATCACTTGTTGCTCTCGGCTTGTGGTCTGTAGGGACAATGGACGATGCGCTGACATTTAACACAGCTTTCAGTTCTGCTCTCGTTTACTTACCTGCTATCTGGATCATGATCGGTCTTGCTGTATTATTTGTAGGAGCTGCCCCGAAAGCAACAGGAGTGGTTTGGTTTTATGTGGTTTTTTGTTTCATCATTGTTTATCTTGGTGGGCTATTCGATTTTCCCGCATGGGTGAATAACATCTCCTCTTTTGAGCACGTTCCTCTAATTCCAGCTGAAGACATAGATTACATGCCGCTGACAATGATGACGATTGTCTCTATAGTTTTCGCCATTATCGGATTTATCGGTTACAATCAGCGAGATATTCAAGGATAAAAATAAAAGGAAGCGAAAAGAATGTCCCTTCGCTTCTTCCTTGCTTTTTCCCTATTTTTAACTGCACTTGTATAATATCCACTATTTTAGAGTTGACGATTTCCAAGGGTAAGCATATACTGATATTAAACATATGAATAGATGCTCATATATTATTAGAGAGGAGTGATTTAATGGAAAATGAACATGATGTCATTGAACACTGCAGGGCTATTGTTGTCCATGAAGATGTAGTAAACAAAGTCAGACAGAAGATGCCTGCGGATGAATGTCTCTTTGACCTTGCAGAACTATTTAAGGTTTTCGGTGATACCACAAGGGTGAAAATTCTCTTTGCCTTATTTACGGCTGAGATGTGTGTCTGCGATATTACAGCACTTTTAGGATTGACTCAATCCGCAGTTTCTCACCAGCTCAGAGTGTTAAAGCAGGCAAAGCTTGTTAAATACAGAAAAGAAGGGAAAATGGTTTATTACTCTTTGGATGATGAGCATGTCAAAAAAATCTTTGACCAGGGATTAGCTCATATCAGTCATTAGCGTTTATATGATGGGAGGGGACGTCATGTCAAGCCAGGGCTGTACCTGTACAAGTTGTACAACCAGTACGGTTAATCCAGATCTAGGAGCAAGTGATTTACGCACAGACCATAAAAAATCTCTGCTGCTGAGGGGGCTTGGTTGTGCTAACTGTGCTGCCAAGATGGAGTTCGAAGTGAACAAGTTAGCAGAGGTCAAGTTTGCTTCTGTGGATTTTGTGGCCAAGAAACTCTCTATTCATATGTACAATGAGCGTGATTTAGATGGGATAACAGATAAAGTAACGGAAATTGTCAATAATATAGAGCCTGATGTGGAGGTTCTAGAAGAGCAGGGGGGAGGGAGCACTCCTGCTGCCGCAGAGGATAACTGCCTTGACAAAAAGGAACTGTTCAAGGTCGGGAGCGGGGCTGTATTGTTTGCTATTGCCCTTATCTTTGAGTTTCCTTTTTTGGCTGAATTTGTCCTATTTTTAGCGAGCTATATTTTGGTGGGTGGAGATGTGGTGTTAAGAGCTGCCAGAAACATCTCCAGGGGGCAAGTTTTTGATGAGAACTCCTTGATGAGTATTGCTACTATCGGCGCTTTTGCCATTCGTCAGTTCCCTGAAGGGGTAGCGGTAATGCTCTTTTATAAAATAGGGGAGTTTTTTCAGGATATGGCAGTCAACCGTTCACGCCGCTCTATTTCTGACCTGATGGATATTCGGCCTGACTATGCGAACCTAAAGGTAGGGGACGAGTTGGTCACAGTATCTCCGGAAGGGGTAAAGGTAGGAGATATGATCGTTGTCAAACCGGGTGAAAGGGTTCCTTTGGATGGGATAGTTTCCGAAGGAAAATCAATGGTTGATACATCTGCTTTAACAGGGGAATCCGTTCCCAGGGAAGTGCAGGAAGGGAGTGAAATCCTGGGGGGTGTTATCAATCAGAATGGGCTGCTCTCAATTCAGGTAACCAAAAAGTTCGGGGAGTCGACTGTTGCTAAAATACTTGATATGGTGCAGAATGCCAGCAGCAAAAAAGCGCCGACAGAGCATTTTATAACGAAGTTTGCCAGATATTATACACCTGCTGTGGTTTTTGGCGCTCTTGCCATAGCCTTGATACCGCCTTTAGTTGTGCAGGGTGCGAGTTTTTCTCAATGGTTTTATCGAGGATTGGTATTCCTGGTTGTTTCCTGTCCCTGCGCACTGGTGCTAGCGATACCTCTGAGCTTTTTCGGGGGAATTGGCGGGGCTTCGAAAAAAGGAATACTTGTAAAGGGCGGCAATTACTTAGAGGCTTTAAATAATGTAGATACTGTTGTTTTCGACAAGACCGGGACCCTGACCAAGGGTGTGTTTAAGGTTACCGAAGTGAAGCCCGAGAATGGGTTCAGCAGAGAGGAGATTCTGGAATTAGCTGCCTATGCGGAGGCGTTCTCCAATCATCCCATCGCTGTTTCCATTTCGGATGCTTTCGGGGAAAGTGTCAATAAGGATCTTGTGGACAGTCATGAGGAAAGCTTTGGCCAGGGGATTAAGGCCGTAGTTTCCGGAAGGGAAATCCTTGCTGGAAACAGTAAGTTGATGAGAAAAGAAAGCATCTCCTATGAAGAGGCAGATAGCACAGGAACCGTAGTATATGTTGCTTTAAATAAAACCTATGCAGGCTGTATCATTATTGCCGATGAGATCAAGGAAGATGCCAGAGAAGCGATTAAAGCTCTGAAAGATATCGGTATCAGAAAAACGGTTATGCTTACAGGAGACAGCAGGGCAGTGGGTGAAAAGACTGCAAAAGAACTGGGGCTTGATCAGGCTTATGCAGAACTGCTTCCAGACCGCAAGGTGGAGCAGATGGAACGATTGGCAGAAGAAGTGCCTGCCAGGGGAAAGGTGGTCTTTGTAGGGGACGGAATCAATGATGCACCTGTTTTAGCCAGGGCGGATGTTGGGGTGGCAATGGGAGCCCTGGGATCTGATGCTGCTATTGAAGCTGCAGATGTGGTGCTGATGACCGATGAGCCTTCCCAATTGGTGAGTGCGATCAAGATTGCCAAAAGAACGAAAAAAATTGTCTGGCAAAATATAGTTTTTGCCTTAGGTGTCAAGGGTGTTGTGCTGGTTTTAGCTACGGTTGGTATAGCAACAATGTGGGCCGCCGTGTTTGCAGATGTAGGTGTGGCCTTGATTGCTGTCTTAAATGCCACACGGGCGATGAATGCGTAAGGTGGCAAGGTGGCAAGGGGACGTTTCGTTTGCCACATCGTGGAACTGCAGTGGATCTGGCGGTGCCCAGGTGCCTGGCACCCCTTCCCGCCTGTCCGTGTTATAGCTTTTCTAACAAGCGCACTACTGCGCTGTTAATTTCATCTATATCAACACTGTCTACCGGCTGATCAGTCAGCCGGCATTTCTGTTTCAGTTTTAATATCCTATAGACACTTTCATTCACTCTGTCCTTAGGGATTGTGCCAGCTTTGACAGCAGATGCCAGTGCATCGATAACCTGTTTTTCATTTTCCAGGGAATGGCACACTAAGACAATATCACTACCGGCATTGATCGATTCTACCGCTGCCTCCCCAAGATCATAATTATTGACGATTGCCCCCATAGTCATATCATCTGTAAGCACAACTCCATCGAATTGCAGATCATTTCTTAATATGTCTGTTATTACAGTTTGAGAAAGTGAGGCCGGATGATTGGCATCTATCTTAGGTAATAAAATATGAGCTATCATGACGGCATCTGCGCCGTTTTGGATGGCAGAGGCAAAGGGCTTTAATTCGAAGTTACTTAGCCTATCCAGATCATGATTGACAGAGGGCAAACCCACATGGGAATCGACAGATGTATCCCCATGCCCTGGGAAATGCTTGACAACGGAAATGACATTTTGCGACTGAATCCCTTTTATCGTTTGGATTCCCAGTTTACTGACTATCTCTGGGGTCGTTCCGAAAGCCCGTTCACCGATCACTGGGTTATTGGGATTGCTGTTGATGTCCAGGACTGGTGCAAAATTCATATTGAGACCGAAGGAGTTTAATTCTTGGCCGAGCACTTCGCCTATTTGGAACGCAAGGTCACTATCGTTTTTCTCTCCTACCTTTGCGCTGGCAGGTAGTTTATTGATCTCATCGGGCATTCTGGTGACTATGCCACCTTCTTCATCTATAGATAAAAACAGTGGTATCTTGTTGGGCGAATTCGTCTTTTTCAGCTCATTAATTAGTGATAGCATCTGGTTTGCATTTTGAATATTGCGTTTAAAGAGAATGATGCCGCCGACATGATTCTCTTTGATCATTTGCCTTTCACTATCACTGATTTGTTCTCCCTCAATACCGACGATTACCATCTGACCGATCTTTTCTTTCAAAGTCAGACTGTCCAATTGTTCTTTGATTGGGTCAACTTCTTCTTGATCTGGTTTTTCCGATATATCATTCTGCTGTTGTTCGGATTCCCGAGGGAAAGGCAGTTTAAACCCGGTTGATATGATATATCCCGAGAGAAAAGCTAAACATACAAGAAAAAATATTAGAATTCCTCGACCTTTATGCATGAGATCACCACTTTGCTGAAAAATGATTTAGATTACTGCATTTAGATTACTACACCCTTCAATATATGCTGTCTGTTTTGATGGCGGTGCAAAAAAAGTAATTAGAGCTTTGTTAAAACCATTATATCTGAATGTGGTCAATATTATAAGGGGCAGGGTGCCAGGCACCCGCCACACCACCCTAGCGGCATAAAATATTTCTTGCATAGTAATGTATTAGATGGTATGATACGGAACACATTATAAATTGTTTGTGGTTAAAAGCATAGGGGAGTAGCTGAAACAGGTGTGGCGACAACACGGGTATTTTTGCCCGCTGCACCTGCGGAAAAAAACCGAGCCAGACCTTTGCTGGATATTTTTATATCCAGCAAAGGTCTTTTTATATGTAATTGGTTTTGGGAGATACTAAAATAACTATAAGGAGGAACAAGATGCAGGAGCAAGAGTGGTATAGATTGGATGTGGCGGAGGCTGGTGAGAAATTAAACACTGATCTTGGCCGGGGGTTGGATACTGCGGAAGCAGAAAAGAGGCTGGAAGAGTACGGCCCCAATGCACTGAAAGAGTCTCCGGGTCGCAGTATTTTATCTATGTTCATCGACCAGCTGAAAGAAGTGCTGGTCATAATCCTGATCATTGCCGCGGTTATCTCCGGGGCCTTGGGTGAGTGGATAGACTCCCTGGTCATAACGATCATTGTGGTACTCAACGCTTGTTTGGGTGTCTACCAGGAGCACAAGGCAGAGGAAGCGTTAAAAGCCTTAAAAAAGATGACGACACCTATAGCTAAAGTGTTCCGTGGTGGGGAAGTCTATCAGGTAGCCGTGGAGACTCTGGTTCCGGGTGATGTAGTCCTGTTGGAGGCTGGGGATTCCCTTCCGGCCGATATTAGGCTTGTGGAAACAGTATCTCTGCGGACAAATGAAGCTGCTCTGACCGGTGAGTCAGTGCCTGTGGAAAAGAGTGTACGGGCCTTAGAGCAGGGGGATGGTGAACAGGTTGGAGTTGGAGATCAGCATAACATGGCATTTATGGGCACCACCATCACGAGTGGACGAGGTAAAGGGCTGGTCATAACCACAGGGATGGAAACAGAACTCGGTAAAATAGCCCAATTGCTTCAGGAAACCCCACAGGAGACCACCCCGCTGCAGAAGCGGCTTGCAGAACTAGGCAAGATCCTTGGAATTGCGGCTTTTGCTATAGTGGCAATTGTCTTCGTTGCTGGATGGCTGCGCGGTATGGATGTTCTGGAGATATTCATGATCTCCATCAGTTTAGCTGTAGCGGCAGTTCCAGAAGGACTAACCGCAGTGGTGACAATTGTATTGGCCATGGGCGTGACCCGTATGAGCGAACGCAATGCGGTGGTCAGGAGGCTTCCCGCTGTAGAAACACTGGGAACCGTTACTGTTATTTGTTCTGATAAGACTGGGACATTGACGAAGAACGAGATGACGGTTACCAGCATTTATACTGATGGCCAATTGTTTGGAGTGTCCGGGATCGGATACGATCCGGAAGGCGTATTTTTGGATGCCAGTGGAGAAAAAATTGTGCCTCTGGCAAATAGAAACATAATGTGGATGCTGATGGGCGGTGTACTGGACAGTGATGCCCGGTTGGTAGAGAGAGAGGACGGCTGGGCAATAATAGGGGATCCTACTGAGGGTGCCCTGGTAGTAGCCGCGGCAAAGGCAGGGTTGCGACAGGCGGATTTGGAGCAGGAATATCCCAGGTTGGCTGAGATTCCCTTTGATTCCGGGCGTAAAATGATGACGACCTTTTACGAAATCGATGATAAAAGGTACTCCTACACAAAGGGTGCTCCTGATTTACTGGTTGCACGCTGCACTAAAATCGCTAAGGGTTCAGGAGTTGAATCTCTAACAGAAGAGGAACGTCAGCAGCTCTTAGATATCAATACAGGACTCGCCTCTAAGGGGGAACGGGTGCTGGCTTTAGCCATACGTGAATGGCCCGAAGTTCCGGAAAATCCACAGCCTGCTGATACGGAGACAGACTTGGTTTTTGTTGGCTATTGCTCCATGATCGACCCTGCGCGTCCGGAGGTCAAGGATGCAGTAGACATCAGTAAGGGTGCAGGTATTCGCACCATGATGATCACAGGCGATCACCCTGCAACAGCAGTGGCAATCGCCTCAGATCTGGGTATCTGGCAGGAGGGTGATTCCGCAATTACCGGGCAGGAACTGCAGAATATGGATGAACAAGAACTGCGGGAGGCAGTGACCCATACAACAGTATTTGCCAGGGTATCTCCGGAAGATAAACTGGACATTGTGAAGGCCTTGAAGTCACATAATCATGTGGTGTCGATGACTGGTGATGGGGTTAATGATGCTCCAGCATTGAAGCGTGCTGATATCGGTGTCTCCATGGGTGTGACCGGTACCGAAGTGGCCAAAGAGGCGTCTGAAATGGTACTGATGGATGATAACTACGCCTCAATAGTCAGTGCTATCAATGAGGGGCGTACCATCTACAGCAATATTCGTAAAGCAGTTCACTATCTTTTATCATGTAATGTCGGTGAAATCGTTACTATTTTTACATCTATCTTGGTGGGGCTGGGCAGTCCCTTGACAGCTATCCAAATCCTGTGGATTAACCTTGTTACAGATGGATTGCCTGCTTTGGCTCTCGGTGTCGAACCCCCTGAAAAAGGGGTAATGGATCAGCCTCCTAGAAAGGCCGATGAAGGTGTAATGGCAGGAGGTATGGGCATCAATATTCTCTGGCAGGGAGCGATGATCGGGCTGTTGGCATTCGGTATTTATATCTTGGCGCTCAGCTGGGGACGTACCATACCGGAAGCCCATACAATGACTTTCGCTACATTGGCTTTAATGCAGTTGGTGCATTCCTTTAATGTGCGCAGTAATACCAAATCAGTTTTTCAGTTAGGAGTGACTTCCAACCGCTATATGGTGTATGCTTTTCTAGGGTCTTTTACCCTTCAGGCATTGGTACTCTTTGTTCCTTTCCTGCAACAATTTTTTGACACAGTACCGCTGCGGCTCACTGATTGGCTGGTAGTTCTCCTCTTCAGCTTCGCGCCATTGGTTGTTGTAGAATTGGTAAAGTTGGTTGGACGGATGAGAAAAGAAGCCCAAGCATAAATTATAAGTGATGCATTATTTTGAAAGCCGTCCCTGATACAGGGACGGCTTTTGATTGTAGCTAGAGTCCTGGTTTCAGTTTTGGCTAGCAAGTTTGCCGGGCTGGTAGGGCTGTAGGTTTCTCGCTAACCAGTGCGAAGGGAAAGGTTTGTCGTAAAATCAGGCAGGTTTTTTGATCGTTTTGTTAGAAATAATATGTCCTGTAAAGGAGGGTTTTCATGTTTGAACCGCAGTGGACCGACAACGACAACGGTGCCCGGGTTGCTTTTTTGCTTTTGCGGGCAGCTATGTGGCAAACGAAACGTCCCCTTGCCACAAAGGCACTCTGGCCCGCATGGCCAGCCGCAAACGCTGCTCTACATCATCCCAATTGACCAGCTGCCACCAGGCGCGCACATAATCAGCCCGCCGGTTCTGGTAATCCAGGTAGTAGGCGTGTTCCCAAACATCCACAACAAGCACGGGAATTGCTCCCCATTGAGTCAGGTTCTGGTGCTTTTCTGCAGTCAGGATCTCCAGCCTTCCCCAGGATGGTACCCAGCACAAGACTCCCCAACCAGAGGCTTCGACTTGGATTGAGGCCTCTGTGAATTGTTCCTTAAAGGAAGCGAAGCTTCCAAAGTATTTTTCAATTTCCATCATGGTATAATAGCCCGGTTCCCTTGGTGCTGGTGGTGCCATCACTGTCCAGTAGATGCTGTGCAGTATGTGTCCCGATCCGTTAAAAGCGATTTCCCTCTCCCAGTGTTTAACCAGGCTGAAATCACCCATTCGACGCGCCTCCACAAGTTTCAGTTCAGCTTTATTCAGCCCTTCCACATATGAAAGATGGTGCCGGTCATGGTGGATGCGCAAGGTTCTTTCGCAGATCACAGGTTCCAGAGCATTATAAGGGTAAGGAAGAGGGGGAAGTCTGTGCCCTCCTGCAGGAATATAAGCTTGTGTCGGTTTTGTTCGCTCCATACTTATCAAACCTCCTTTATTATGGCAATGTCTGGTATTAAAATATGCGGTAGTGTCGGATTTGTGCAAGGGTGGCAAGGGAAACGTCCCCGTGCCACCTAAAGTCGGATGCGTACTTCAAAGTCATGATGGCAGCTGGGGCATTCAACTGTATGCTTTCCTGTTTTGCGGGGCAGGCGGAGCATAGTACTGCAGTGGGGGCATTTGCGAAAACGGTGTGTTTTGCTCTCTTTGATTCTGCGAATTGTCAATTTGCTAGTTGTTCTGATGGGATTCCATATTTTTAAGAACTTTTCGTTTTCTCCGGTTCTTGCTTGAACATTGCGGGAAAATATTCGGTAAATCATGAAAATCAGCACAGCCCACATTAAGAGGTCAATTATAAAAACGCGCTGGAGAGCATAATTAACAAAAAACAACACAATATACAGTACGATCAAACCAAAATAGAGTTCGTCTATCCCGTATCTGCCGTTCATAAAACGCACTAGCTTATCTTTGAAATTTGCCATGTTATGCACTCCTTCTGTAGAATAAGTATCTTTAATATATACTCGCCCATGCTTATAAGTCCAAAAAATTCCATGATAATTGATTGCTCAATAGGTTATCGGCAGCCCAGGCAGCATATTCTGAACATATAATAGGCTATACATGTAGTTATACATGCGTTAGCCAGATTGTTGAAAGGCATGCCAAACTCTTGGCTTTGTTCATGGTAGACTCGGCCGCTATTCTGTATCTGAAACAGCACACGCACATATTCTAGATTCTCCGGGTCCATTTGCACTGCTGTCCTTGCGTGATTCAATGCTGTGATTTTGTTGCCGACACCGTCATTGGCAATTGCACTGTAGTAGTACCATTCGGCACTCCTGTTAGTCATAGTAGCCAGCAGATCTAGCGCCTCCTGATAACGTCCGGCAGATATGTATTGTCTGACCGGGTTAAATTCAGAAGATTGGCGTCTTTGCTGTTGCTGCTGCCTTTGACCTTGGCCATAGCCGCCGTAGCCAAAGGGATCATACCCATATCCACTATCATATGTATTTTGGCCGCCGTAATTCCCGCTATTGCCGTATTGGGAAGCATTTCCGTTTCCGCTTCTTATTTGTTCGTAGGCCGCGTTAATTTCGCTCATTCTTTTGGCGGCTTCTTCATCACCCGGATTAAGGTCAGGGTGGTATTTTTTCGCCAGTTTGCGATATGCTTTTGTGATTTCTTTATCAGAAGCAGTTGGAGAAACACCAAGTACTTTGTAGGGGTCAGATATCATTGTTTATTGCCTCTCCTTTTTTTCTTATTCTCTGCTTCATGCCTTGTCCAAACGCCTGAATAAAGGATATTATCGATCAAGCTTTGATCTCGATCGATCGGCAGCTGCTTGTATTTTTCGGTACAGTCTGCCATAAGCAGATTTAGAATAGGTTTAAAATTCTCAGATGATAATGTAACTAATGGATTATAGCGTTCATGCTTTATATCTGCCTTGAGATCAAGGCAGGCATCCATGATGTAGATGAATCTGCCCAGTGTTCTCCCAAAAGCCTGCAAATTTTCAGTATATTCATCTTCACGCCATATGAAGACTTCACTCATCAATTTGCCAAAGCAATTTGCGGGAAGATCCGGGTTTAGTTCTCCTGCTTTTTCTATACGGGAAAGTTCGTTTAAACTATCACTGATTGCAGAACATTTATTTGGATATTTTAACACAACCCTCTTGAATTCCTGCTCTAAAAGTTTTGCTGCCATTAAAGATAGCCGTTTTCTATCATCTGTCCAATCGTCCAGACAATTGTAATAAGCAAGTACAATATTCATGTCGGCAGCATAGTCTGTGATTTCGTTCTGTATATATTGACGCGGTTTAAATGGATGGAGAATGCACCGTTCAGTTTCTACCTTGCTATCTGTTTTATATAGTGCAGAGAGAAACAGAACCAGGAAAGTCATGTCATAGTTCAGCGTGAGTCGGCTTAATGTGCCGTGTTGTTCTTTCAATGACCTGCATAAGCCGCAGTAAAAAGCGCGATAATGCTGCTTTTCTTCATCGGTTAACTTTTCTATATTGGCGATTACATAGCCGAACATACTATTTCACCTGCCTGGTTTATCTTCTGCCATGTCTGTTATTAGTATTTGCTTCAATTTGCTATTTGGTATCTGAACTATCATTATCCTCATGATCATCATCATTGGGCACTTTCTGCTGCATGGTGTCTAGTATGGAGGATAACTCATTGCTTGCCGCAATTATCTCTGTGTTATCTTTTTTCTTTAACGCTTTTTTTGTTCGTTTAACAGATTGATCAAGTTGAGAACGGCCATCTTTATCAAGCTTTTTCCTGATAGCTGATGCCTGATTGATCAGCTGCTCTGCATTGTTCCGAGCGGTGGCTTCTTCTTTTTGTTTTGCATCCTGGTCAGCGTACCGCTGTGCATCACGAATAGCTTGATCTATTTCTGCTTGACTTAAATTGGAAGATGCTGTAATGGTAATGTTTTGCTCTTTGCCAGTTCCCAGGTCTTTTGCTGATACATTTACAATGCCATTGGCATCAATATTGAATGTTACTTCAATCTGGGGGGTGCCTCTGATGGCACGCCGAATACCTTTCAGGGTGAATTTACCCAGAGTTTTGTTGTATGATACCATTTCGCGTTCACCCTGCAGAACATGAACCTCAACTTTTGTTTGAAAATGGCTGTTAGTTGTAAAGATCTGGCTCTTCGTGATAGGTATTGTTGTGTTGCGCTCAATAATTTTTGTAAAAACACCTCCTACGGTTTCGATGCCCAGCGAAAGAGGCGTCACATCCAAAAGCAGCAAGCCTTTGACATCGCCTACAAGGACTCCGGCCTGGAGGGATGCTCCTATGGCAACACATTCATCAGGGTTGATACCTTTGAACGGCTGTCTGCCGATGTGCTTTTTGACTGCATCCTGTACTGCAGGGATGCGGGTGGAGCCTCCTACAAGTAATATCTTGCTGATGTCTGTGGACTGAAGGCCGGAATCGGCTATGGCTTGGCGTACCGGACCCATTGTTGCATCTACGAGATGTGCTGTCAATTCATCAAATTTCGCTCGCCTGAGTGCCATATCCATATGTAGCGGGCCTGATGAATCTTGAGTCAAGAATGGAAGATTGATCATAGTTGATGTCACACCACTTAATTCGGTTTTTGCTTTTTCTGCAGCCTCTTTTACACGCTGCATGGCGGCGGCATCTTTGGTGAGATCAAATCGCTTCTCTTTTTTGAATTCTGCTACAAGATATTCAACCACACAGTTGTCAAAGTCATCACCGCCGAGCTGATTGTTTCCTGCGGTGGCCAGCACTTCAATAACCCCGTTGTCGATATCAAGGACCGACACATCAAATGTTCCACCACCTAAATCATAGACCATTACCTTTTGTGCTGCTTCTTTATCTACACCATAAGCAAGTGCGGCTGCGGTTGGCTCGTTAATGATGCGCTGTACATTTAAACCGGCAATTTTCCCCGCATCTTTTGTTGCCTGCCGTTGTGCATCTGTAAAATACGCTGGAGTGGTAATCACAGCATCGGTGACGGTTTCTCCTAGGTAGCTTTCTGCATCGGTTTTCAGCTTTTGTAAAATCATTGCCGAAATTTCTTGTGGAGAATATTGTTTACCATCAATATTAACTCTGTAGGCGCTCCCCATTTCACGCTTCACAGAACTGATAGTGCGCTCGTGATTTGTAAGTGCCTGACGCTTGGCAATCTCACCTACCATCAGTTCGCCTGTTTTGGAAAACGCAACTACCGATGGAGTGGTACGACCGCCTTCAGAGTTGGGAATGATGACAGCCTCACCACCCTCCATTATAGCGACACAAGAATTTGTTGTGCCTAAATCGATACCGATTACTTTAGACATAACCTCTCTCCTTCTCTGGATAAACTGTTCTATATCACTTATCATGCATATAGTAGTTCTTTTTCTGCTTGCTGTGCTGCTCTTCAATAGATGAAGAAACCGAACTGCACTATCTTAATCTATTATTATACAGGTTTAATATGAACTTAATGTGAAAAAAGCAGAAAAAATAAAAACAAAAAAGAATATTTTTAGGTTTTTGTAATTCGGTTTAAACTGAAGAGGTATTCAAGCTCAACAAATTAAGGAAGGAATTACAGGCGGTGGCAGGAAGATAGTATAGAATGGCCTTCATTAGCGTGAAGTGTTGGGGACTATCTAACTACAAACCACTGATCCCCAACGACCATTTTGCTTGACGCTTCCTGTCATATTCCGTAATATTAAAGGAAAGGTTAAAAAGTTTCAGAAAAATAGCCAATAGTCGGCAGTAAGGAGAGTTCTGCATATGCCACTGGAAAATAGGGCGGAAACTGGACAGGCTCAGGAAATCAGGAGATTGAAAGAAAAGTGTGGGGCCATTATTTTAGCTCACTATTACCAGCCTCCTGAGATTAAGGAGATTGCTGATTTTGTTGGTGATTCGCTGCAGTTAGCCCGGCAGGCTGCTGCCGTTGATGCTAAGGTTATTGCTTTTTGTGGTGTCTATTTTATGGCGGAGAGTGCGAAAATACTCTCACCGGAAAAAACAGTGCTTCTCCCTGAGAAAAATGCCGGGTGCTATCTTGCCGATCAGGCCACAGGGGAAGGGGTGCGTGCCAGGAAAGAACAGATACCAGGATGTGTTGTCATTACCTATGTTAATTCTTCAGCTGCGGTAAAAGCAGAGAGCGATATTGTATGTACCTCTGCTAATGCAATTCAAGTGGTAGAATCTGTTCCAGAAGACAAACCAATACTCTTCGTTCCTGACCGGAATTTGGGGCATTATGTAGCACAGCAGACAGGCCGTCAGTTTCATTTATGGGATGGCTGCTGTAATGTGCATGATCAACTGACCGCGGCAGATATCAGCACTGCCAGGGATGCTCATCCGGGTGCACCTGTGATGGTTCATCCTGAATGCCGGTCAGAGGTAATCGAGATCGCTGATCATGTCTCCAGCACCGGAGGCATGCTTAAATTTGCTAAGGAGAGTCACGATACCTCCTTTATTATAGGAACGGAAGAGGGGATGCTTTATTCCCTCAAACAGGCTTGCCCAGATAAGTTCTTTTATCCTGCAGCCGCACAGCTGCACTGCCCTGATATGAAGCTGACCACATTGGAAAAGGTAGAGAAAGCTCTATTGCAGATGGAACCTCAGATTGAGGTGGATCCAACTGTGGCGGCAAAGGCGCAGGTAGCGCTAAGGCGGATGTTGGAAATAGCTTAATGGTGGTTGGTCGTTAGTAGTTGGATAAGGGCTAGCATCCGGCGGACAAGAGCGTATCCTGGGTGTTAACGCAGTATTCAGTACGCTAAAGGGTGGGGTTGCATCCTGGTGATAACCGGGGGCACTAGGAAGGGGATGGGGTCACTTTGTCCTCCTGTGAAACTGATTTTTTGATTGTGGGGAGTGGTATTGCCGGCCTTGTAGCAGCTTATAGGGCCAAAGAGTATGGATCTGTAATGATCATTACGAAAGAGAAGGCACAGGACAGCAATACAGAAAAGGCACAGGGAGGAATCGCTGCTGCCATTGATAGTAAGGACTCACCATTTCTGCATCTGGAGGATACCCTGGGGGCAGGAGCTGGCTTTTGTGACACTGATGTTGTAGAGATTTTAGTCAATGAGGGTCCTGCCAGGGTTATGGAACTGGTAGATATGGGCGTGTGTTTCGATCGAGAGGGGAGTGCCTGGGTTCTGGGGCAGGAAGGCGCTCACAGTAAAAGAAGGATTCTTCATGCCAGTGATGCTACAGGTTGGGAGATCTCCAAAAAACTTATTGATAAGTGCCGTTCTGATAAACGCATTACCTTAAAGGAAGGAAGTTTTCTCGTGGATTTACTGCGAGACTCCCGTACAGGCAGGTGCAGGGGCGGTCTGTTCATGGACAGCCTATCTGGTGAGTTTTCTACATGCCATTGTGGCACTGTCATTCTAGCCACAGGCGGTGCCGGGCGGCTTTATGAAAATACCACAAATCCTGCTGTGGCTACAGGGGACGGGATGGCTGCCGCGTACCGGGCAGGAGCAGTCTTGATGGATATGGAGTTTGTCCAGTTTCATCCGACAGCTTTATCTGTGAAGGGGTTGCCCCGTTTTCTCATCTCAGAGGCAGTTCGGGGTGAGGGGGCGTTTCTGCGCAACATCAACGGTGAGCGTTTTATGCTCGCTTACCATGAAAGGGCAGAGTTGGCGCCTCGGGATGTGGTCTCTCGGGCAATCGTCACTGAGATGCGTAAAACCGGGTCAGATCATGTAAACCTGGATTTTTCTCATTTGGATAGGGAAAGATTCAAGAAACGCTTCCCTAATATTTGTCGCACCTGTGACCAGTATAGTGTCGATCTGTCAGAGGGATTGATTCCTGTAGCCCCGGCGGCTCATTATATTATGGGCGGTGTTGCCGCTGACAAAGATTGCAAGACAAGCATCCCCGGGCTTTATGCCTGTGGGGAGGTAGCCTGCAATGGTGTGCATGGTGCCAACAGGTTGGCCAGTAATTCCCTACTGGAAGGGCTGGTATTCGGGGTGCGTGCTGCGGAACATGCCAAAGGGTATATTGAGCATAATTTCAATGATGGGGACTTACAGTGTAATATTGAAGAAAGGGTCCCTGACTGGGATGTTTCCTGGCAGAGCGTAGCCAGCGCCGTGCGTTCCCTGATGTGGGATAAGGTGGGAATCGTTCGGACAGAGAGTGACCTGATCCAAGCTATTGCTGAACTGGAAAAGCTCAAAGAGATTTGCCCCGCATGGCCGACTTCCCGCCGGGGGGTGGAAGCGCAAAATTTGCTCACCCTTGGCTTGCTGGCAGCAAGGGCTGCCTTGATGCGCAAGGAAAGCCGTGGCGGACATTTCAGAGAGGACTATCCCTGTAAAGATGATAAACAGTGGATGAGGCATATTATTTTACAGAGATAATGGTGATAACAGTGCCGGTGCCATACTTGCTTTATTGATTTGTAAAAGGGTTTCTTTTTTCCGACTTCTGACATCTGGTTTCTGGCATCTATTTAGACATCTATTTAACTGAGGTGGTATAAAATGCTTCCTTTATGGTATGTTGATGAAACAGTACGCCGTGCCTTAGCTGAGGATGTGGGTAAAGGAGACCTGACCACAAATGCTTTGGTGCCGGGAAACCTGCGGGCTGAAGCCGTCATCCACAGCAAGGGACACGGCATTTTGGCAGGAATGTCTGCCGCTGAGCGGACATTTACCTATCTCGACCCTGAGATAGAAATACAGTGGCAGCTAGTGGATGGGAGTCAGCTTTCCCCAGGCAGTGTGATTGCACGGGTCAAAGGCCAAGGGCAGGCCTTGTTGACCGGGGAGAGGATAGCCCTCAATTTTCTGCAGCGGTTGTCAGGTGTCGCTACAGCTACTAGAGACTTACTGAAAATACTGGAAGGAACAAAGGCAAAGCTTGTGGACACCAGGAAAACAACCCCTGGCCTCAGGCTTTTAGAAAAATACGCAGTGCGTGTTGGTGGTGGCTATAATCACAGGTTAGGGCTAGATGACGGAGTATTGATCAAGGATAATCATATTAAAGTTGCCGGTGGCATAAGTGAGGCTGTCCGGCGGGCAAAGGAATGGGTGCCTCATACCATAAAGGTCGAGGTTGAGGTGGAATCCCTGGAGCAGCTCAACGAAGCGCTGGATGCCGGGGCAGATATTATTATGCTGGACAACATGTCCTTTGATGTGATGAGAGAAGCGGTCAGAATTACCGCTGGACGGGTTCCCCTGGAGGCCTCGGGGGGTATTTCTAAAGAAACGATCAGAAAGGTAGCAGAAACCGGGGTCGATCTGATCTCTGTGGGGGCGCTTACTCATTCAGTAAAGGCATTGGATATCAGCATGGATATTGGAGAAATGAAAGGATCCTAAAATTCTTAATGGCAATAAACGATAATGAACATATTGCTCTAAACAGCAGTCCGGACTCCGACGATTTGAGAGATCTGTGCAGTGAGCTTAAAACCAGGGGCTTTGCGAAAAAGTTTCTTCATTTTCAGCAGGCCGGTTCTACAAATCAGATTGCCTCAGATTTGGCGCGCAAAGGATATCCTGAAGGAACCTTGGTGGTAGCTGAGGAGCAGACTGCTGGCAGAGGGCGGTGGCAGAGGCCCTGGCATTCGCCTGTGGGGAAAGCCCTCCTCTTTTCCCTGATTCTGCGTCCGGAAATTTTGCCTTCCCAGATCCCCCAGATCACTTTAGTGGTTGGAGCTGCTGTCGCACAGGCAGTTCATCGACAGACAGGGATCAGAGCGGGTATCAAATGGCCCAATGATCTGTTCTATCAAGGTAAAAAGTTCTGCGGCATCTTGGTTGAAGGAAACGTAAAGAACAGCCTGGTGCTGGGGATTGGTGTCAATGTCAACCAGGAAAGTGATGATTTCCCTCCCCAGCTGCGGAGTACAGCCACCTCCCTGAGGATGATCAAAGGAGAAAAGGTGTCTCGCCTGCCGTTGCTCCGGAGGATCCTGGAGACCCTGGAAGAGGATTATGAGGAATACTGCCGCGCAGGCTTTGCGTCTGCTCGTCGGTCTTGGCTTCAATATGAAGCTATACTGGGCAGAAAGGTGCGTATTGCCATAGGTGGGCAGGAGTATTGCGGGCATGCGGTAGGGCTTGCTGAGGATGGGGCCTTGCTGCTGCGGCTTCCACAGGGGGAAGAGATCAGGTCCAGCGCTGGAGAGGTTAACCTATGTCGGGAGGATGAATAGATATGATAATGGTGATCGATGTAGGAAATACACATATAGTTTTGGGAGTATTTGCCGGAGATGAACTGGTTACCAGCTGGCGGATCGGCACTGACCGCCGCCGTACCTCAGATGATTTGGGGATGCTGGTGAAAAACCTTTTTTCCTTTCGCAGTTTGGAGAGCCGAGATATAGAGGCCATAGCCATGTCCTCAGTTGTGCCTCCACTCATTCATACCTTTAGCCAGATGTGCCGAGACTATTTCGGGAAGAAACCGCTTGTTGTGGGTCCAGGGGTGAAAACCGGAATGCCGATTCGCTATGAGAACCCGAGGGAGGTAGGGGCTGACCGCATCGTCAATGCGGTTTCAGTGATTGACCGTTATGGTGTGCCTGCAGTGATCATTGACTTCGGTACTGCTACAACCTTTTGTGCTATTTCTCGGTCTGGAGAATATTTGGGTGGAGCCATTGCTCCGGGTATTGGGATATCCACTGAAGCACTTTTTAAAGAGGCAGCTCAACTTCCCCGTATTGAGCTGACGAGGCCGCAGCAGGTGATCGGGAAGAATACAGTAGCCAGTATGCAGTCAGGGATTTATTATGGATTTGCTGGACAGCTGGAGGGGATTGTTAAAAAGATGAAAGAGGAGATCGGTAATGATGCTGTAGTTGTGGCCACCGGTGGCCTGGCCGAATTAATTTGCTCAGGAACCGATTGTGTCGACTATATCGATCCGGATATCACCCTCTGGGGACTGAAGATCATATATGAAAAAAACAAATAGTGTTCACATCGGCCCTCTGGCACTATCTAATCCGGTATTTTTATCCCCGATGGCCGGTTTTACCGACAAACCCTTTCGGATGCTATCCCATGAACATAGCTGTGGCTTTGTCTATACAGAGATGGTCAGCAGTGAAGCTATTCATTATAACAGCTGCAAAACTGAAGAAATCTTTGATCTGAGAGGAGAAGTTTATTCAGTAGGGGTGCAGATCTTCGGATCTGATCCGGATAAAATGGCTCAGGCTGCTCAGGTTGTGGTGGGGCATGGCGCTGCTCTGGTAGATATCAATATGGGCTGCCCTACACCAAAGATCGTCAAAAACGGGGAAGGGAGCGCTTTGATGCGTGATCTTCCCAGAGCCGCGGAGATTATCAGTGCTGTTGTCAGGGCTGTGGATGTTCCGGTAACTGTGAAAATGCGCAAGGGTTGGGCAGCTAGTGAGTCAACAGCCCTGGAGTTGAGTATGCTGGCTGAAGATTGCGGTGCTGCTGCGGTGGCTGTACACGGCCGTTCCCGTGACCAGTTTTACTCCGGGGAGGCTGACTGGGGGATCATCCGCCTGGTAAAAAAGGCTGTTAAAATTCCGGTGATCGGCAATGGAGATATTGCCACACCCGAAGACGCTAAAAGGATGTTTGAGGAAACAGGGTGTGATGCTGTGCTGATCGGTAGAGCCGCTTTGGGAAACCCCTGGATCTTCCAAAGAACAGTACGCTATTTACAAACAGGAGAACTGCTCTCTGAGCCAGATGCAGAGGAGTGCATCAAAACAGCCTTGAGACACTTTCAGCTGGCAGTGAGCCTTAAGGGAGAGCAGGTAGCTGTACCCCAGATGAGGAAACAACTAGCCCGTTATTTGAAAGGCCTTCCCGGTGCCGCCACATGGCGAACCAGAATAAATAGCTGCCAAACAGCAGAGGAAGTGCAAGCCCTGCTAAGCACTGGGTGCGGTGGGGACGGTTCCTGTTGCATCTTTTGAAATAGTCCCCGGTGCTGCTCCAAGGTGTGCCAGTATAAACAACTGCTAAACTGCAGGGGAAGGGCGCTCTCTGAAATAGCATCAATTGATCACCTCTCTGCTCAGTGTTTGGGGGAGCTGTTTTTCTCCAGTCGATCCATCAACACTAGTGCTTCCGCTATATCTTTTGCATAACCATCCGCTTTAATTCTTTGGGCAAATTCTGGAGAAACCGGGGCACCGCCGACAATTACGCTGATTTTTTCCCGTAGGCCTTCCTCTTTCAGCATATTAATAACCTTTTCCATCCCTAGCATAGGGGTAGACATCAATGACGACATTGCGATTACGTTTGCCTGCACTTCTTTAGCTTTATTTATAAATTGTTCAAGAGGAACATCACTACCCAAATCATAAACCCGATACCCTTCAAGCTCCATCATAACTCGTATCAGGTCTTTACCAATATCATGAATATCCCCCTGCACAACGCCGATGACAATTCTAGACGTTTTCTCCCACTTTTCTTTTGCTAAATGCGGGCGCAAAACACTTAGTCCCTTGTCCAGAGCCATGGAACAGATCAGAATTTCCGGGATCGAGTATACTCCGTGTTCCATCAACTCCCCTGCCTTTTTCATACCTGGAATCAAACCCTGGTTAATCCCTTCCATGGCAGGGTAGCCCATTTTGATATAGTTTTCTGCCAATTGACCGATGGTTTCATCTTCCATATTTACTACTGCATTAAATAGCATCTGCAGCATCTCTTGCTGTGTTTTAATCATGGTGACCTCCTATCAATTAATCAAACTCCTTGTGTATAAACCAAAGACATCAGGGAAAATTATATACCCATAGCTGTGAAAGAAGGGCACAATGTGCATAAACCATTGTGCCCATGTCATACATCATTACATAATTTCCAGAAACGTTCATCGTTACCACAACAATGTGGGGCTACTTCCAGTCGTCAAAATCGTTGACATTTTCCTTGGTAACCAAAGCGATGGGGCTGTAATAGCTTTGCTCGGAAATATCATGATTTTGAAGAACTTTTAAGGCCAGAGTGAGGTTCCCCTTTCCAGATATATATGGAGCCATGGCAACAGAACCATCTAGCTCTCCGGCTTTTAAGGATTGACGGGCTTCATCCAGGAAGTCAATGCCGGTGACATATACTTGATCCTTTTTGCCCGCTACTTTCAATGCCTCTACAACACCTAAAGCCATAGTATCGTTAGCACAGCAAATCCCTTTCAAATCAGGATTGCTTTGAATCAGATTGGTAGCAATATCAAAGGCTTTTTGACGGTCCCAATCCCCGGCTTGTACAGCAACAATGTTCATGCCGGCCTCTTTGAAAGCTTTAACAGCACCATCCCGACGGGCTTCCCCTTGGAAAGCTCCCGCTAAACCCTCAATTACTGCTACCTTGGCATTTTCTCCACCCTCGGCTTTAATTTTTTCAGAAATGTATTTTGCTCCTACATACCCCTGTTCTTCGAAGTTGTAGGTCATATGGGCAGCAATTTCTGCACCGGCTTCAGCGGCAGCATCCTCATCTAGTGTCGTGCCGCTGCAAATGATTGGAATCCCTTTTTCATTAGCCTCCACAACACCACTAATTAGGTTCATGCCGGTGATGGGAACAATGATGATAGCATCATAATCTTTGCCTATCATGGTCTTGAACACATTTAATTGCCCTTCAACATCATCTTCTGTGGCTCCGGCAACGACCTCAACTTCAATGCCCATGCTAGCAGCGGCATCTTTATAGCCCTCCTCACCGGATACATAAAACGGGTTGGAGAATGTCGGAAAAACAACGCCAATTTTAGCACCCTCCATTTTATCTGGCAGCGGTTCCAATGCTGAGAGGACTTTTCGCTCCAGATCAGTATAAGCATCGTTTTCAACCACATCTTCAGCCTTTACATCACTGTCACTGTTGTCAGCTGCGGGTTCTTCTTCACCTCCGCATCCCATCAGCGTAAACAGGCATAAAACTAACAATAAACCGACCAGCAGTAAGCCTTTTTTCTTCATTACTACTTTACTCCTTCCTTAAAAATGATTTTTATATAAACTACTTGCTATGGTAGCCCTTGATAAAATGCAACACATCCTCAGCATTACCATGGAAGCGAGGCCCCGGCTGTAGGCATTTCATAGCGGCACAAGCGTTTGCAAAACGCAGAGCCTCCCGCTTGTCCAAGCCCTTCAGCAAATAGCTGTAAATCATAGCTCCGACAAAGCTGTCCCCTGCTCCAGTGGTATCCACTGCATCTACGGAATACACCGGGCAAGAGATCATTTCCTCGCCATCAAACCAGATAGGATCTTTTTGCCCCATGGTACAAATAATTCCATGATAAGGATGATAACGCCGATAAATACTTTTCACGGCAGAGGCTTCATTCTGTTCTTCAGACAGCTCATAATAGATATCATCTCCAGCACAAATCAGGTCTACTAAACCTAATAGCTCCTGCAGATCCTGGGGATTGGTAAGTTGACCCTCCATAAAAGAAGGCATACATTCCAGCTGCAAAAATACAGGGATCTTGCGGCTTTTAGCTGCCCTTGCCAGTTTCAGAGAAGCACCGCTGGGATAACCATCAGTGAAAAAGACATCAACTCCGTCTAACATGCTTTCTTCTACATTTTCCTCTTGTAAACTGAGAAAGCTGTCACCGCTATTGACAAAAATAGAACGCTTACCTCTATCCGCTACAAAAACATAGGTATACATGGTCACGCCGCCAGGCTTGACCTGCAAGTAGCGGTTAGATACGCCATCTTGTAGAAGCTCTCGGCGAAACTGCTCTCCTAGGCTATCATCACCAATCCTTGCCACCAAAGATGTCTCAATACCTAGCTGAGCAAGGGTTACTAAAACATTGGCACCACTTCCACCAGAGGTGCAGCGTTCATCAAAAATCTGAGCAAAACCATCATCTTTGGGCAGATCGCTACAGCGAATTACTATATCCATAGCTGTGGCACCCAGCCCTAATACCACTCCTTTTTTATTCATTGAATTAAACCTCCCTGTTCCTGTTTTCATACCAAATCCTTGCGGCATCCAGCATAGCTTGAATATTTTCCGGGGGTGTGTCCCAGGCAAGGTTACAGCCGGTGGAAAGCGTAAATCCCTTGGGATTATCTGCAGCCTCATTCAGACAACGGAAGGAAGCCTTATGTACCTCTTCCGGTGTACCGAAAAGGAGCACCCTAGTCGGGGAAACATTGCCCTTTAAAGAACTGACGTGCCCTACCACTTTTTTCGCCTCAGCCAAGCTCATCATGTCGTCAATACTGAGCCGCCCAAAGCCGATTTCCGCCATATCTGCCCATATGTTCTTGGTATCACCGCAAATATGCATAGAGGGAGATCTCCCCCACCTATCCCGGTACCAGTCGGCAATCTGCTGTAAATAGGGACGCACAAACTGTCGAAAAAGCCGGGTGCTGATCAGGGAATTGGAAAGGAGCCCGTCTCCCATGCTGCAGCCGAAACCACGCTGTGCACAAAACTCCATATAAGAAATAATAATATCTGTAGAAAACTGCAATAATTGATGTACCTGGTCAGGTTTTTTAATCATTCCCATCAGCAGGTTCTCCGTACCGATGACGAGAGATGCTACCGACATAGGGCCGCCCATGCCGCTGCCTACCTTCACCTCATGGCCTACCGCATCGCGAATACGCTCCATTGCTTCAAAATAAAGGGGCAGACGCCCATCTTTCAAAGGATCCGGCGGTATCAATTTATCCAGCTCATCCCAATTGGACAAAGGATGCTTTAAAACTGAGGGTGGGGTATCGGGGGCATAGGCAAGGGTTCCTCCCATAGCCTCTGCCAATCCTGCCATGGGGCTGATCCCTACAGAGTCATAACCAAACTGACGGTAGCATTTAATATGGCAGTCTGCCATCAATTTGGCAGAGTGCAGATAATCCCGTAAATCTATCCCAGCATAACAAGCAGCATATTCCGCAATCATCGGAGCACAAGGCATACGATCAACCCGGCTCCCTTTTTTCAATGCTTCAGCACGTTGAATAGGCGTCATTGCCATGGTTGCATCTCCTCTCTAATTGCAATGCAATAGTGATATTATTCAGCAGGGCATCTAACTGCAACCTGGAGGCCAGGCCATCGGTAACCTCAGCCAAATAAGCGTTTACCAAGGGATGGGGACTTTGTTCAGCAGGTGTCTCAAGCCCTATTTTTCGACAGGCTTCCAAAATATTTTGATCCCTTAGGCGTAGTTCATGTCTAATAGGGCATAGCAAAAGCCCCCGTGCTTCGTTTTTATAAACACCATCCAAGATTTCCTGTCCTAAGGAAAAAAGAAAACCATCGGCTCTGTCGGTCCTCCAGCCGTGAACCGGCACCTTATACTCTCGCCAGGTAGCAACGGTTTCCCTTAGATCCAAAATATCTTTTGGAGCAGTTGCTACTAGTAAACCGGGGTAATCTGCTAAGGCCGGAATATCTGAACAAACCTTTCCCTTACTATCCACACCGCCTATGCCTGCAGTAGCTACAAAGCCTACACCGAGTTCCCTGGCAACATCCATGGTTACAGAGCCGGTACAGTAGCCGTTATAGCCACTGCTCACCTTAGCGCTGTCTAAACGACGCCAACTCTCATCCTTGGGACAAGCAAGGAAGTCGGCAATAGCGCCTACCTGAATTTTCCCGACAGCAAGCCAAACAACACCCACTTGGGGAATAGAACCAATTCTGTCGATCAGTTCATCCTGGCTGATCATAGGCAAGCCCTGCCCTAGAAAGGCAGAGTCTAAAAGAACTTTAGGCTTTAACTTTTGCCTTACATTAACTTTCATCATTAGTCCCCCTTAGCCGAAGTTTCTATGCTCTTTTCGATTACGCAATTCTGTTGCCACCAGCGCAATGATAATAATAAGGCCGCAAAACAGCTTTTGATAGTAAGCAGGGATCGCCATCAAAATTAAACCATTATCCAACATGCCCAACACAAAACACGCCAAAACCGCTCCCACGATGCTCCCTCTGCCTCCGCTCAGGCTGGTTCCCCCTAAAACCACTGCAGCGATGGCATCTGTTTCCACCATCCAGCCAGCCAAGGGGTCAGCTGAATTTAACCGCGCTACCGTAATCATTCCAGCAATGGCTGCCATCATAGCACAAAAAATATAAATAGAAGTTCTGTACTTATGAGTAGCAACCCCGGCACGCCGCAACGCTTCTTCGTTACCTCCTAAGGCCAGGGTGTAATACCCCCATTTGGTTTTATTAAGTAGAATGTAGGAAATGATCACGATGACCAGAGCAATGATAATAGGAACATTTACCGGACCCACACGACCGGAGCCTATAAATTTAAAAGCATTGGGGAAACCAAAGATCGGTGATGAGTTTGTGAGAATCAATGCAAAACCCCGGGCAATGGACATAAAACCCAGTGTGGTGACTAGAGGGTTTAAATGCAGGCGGGAAATCAAAAGACCGTTGCACAAACCGATGAACATTCCGGCAAGTATCCCCAGAGCAACAGCCAATGGTACAGGAATCCCTGCCTTCATGGCAAAGGCCATCATAATACCGCTGTAAGCCAAAACCGAGCCGATAGATAAATCAATACCACCGGAAGAGATAACGAAAGCCATGCCGATGGCAAGAATAATATCAACACTTGTCTGGTCTAAAATGTTATAAAAATTACTCCAAGTAAGAAAATATGGGGATAAAAATGATAAAACTATGCCCATAACTAAAAGAATAAGCAGCAGCAATATTTGTGAAAAGTGCTTGCTCTGCAGTGTTTTTAACAGTTTTCTTTCCATCCTGATTCCCTCTCTATCAATTAGGAATTTCGCCGGCTCCTGTAATAAGGGCAACCACATCACTAGGGGTAACATCACTGGTGGAAACCGTAGACACAACCTTTCCCTGACGCATGACACTAATGTGCTGCGCCAGTTCGAAGACTTCATACATGTTGTGGCTGATCAGAATCACCGCATAACCCTTTTGGCCCAGCTGGCGAATCAAACTGAGCACAGCAGCGCTCTCTTGTACCCCCATAGCGGCAGTGGGTTCGTCAAAGATTAGCAGCTTGCCGCCAAATCTAATGGCCCGGGCAACAGCCACCCCTTGGCGCTGTCCCCCAGATAACTGGCCTACCTCTGCATGGATTTCAGGGATATCCATGTCCAACTGCTGTAAAAACTCCTGGGCTTCCACTACCATTCTTCTCTTATCCACAAAAAACTTATGTCGTACAGGCTCTCTGCCTAGAAATATATTTGTCGCAATATCTCGGCAGTTCACTAACGATAGATCCTGGTAAACGGTGGAGATTCCCAAATCCAGCGCCAGTCTCGGATTCAACTCCTTATAAATCTTGCCTTCGATCATGATTTCACCGCTGTCCGGTCTGAGCACCCCAGACAGAGTTTTGATCAGGGTAGTTTTTCCGGCGCCATTATCACCGACAATCGCTAAAATTTCGCCGGTGTAGACCGTTAAATCAACGCCACGCAGTGCCTCAACGCTTCCAAATCTTTTTGTTACATTCTTGACCTGCAAAAAAGGCTGTTTCTTCTCCTCTTCCACTGTTGGCTGCCCCTTTCGACAAATTAGATTATGGATAATAATTCCTTAGCCAATCGTACCAGGTCCATCTTGTTTTGACGTTCGATAACAGATAAATACGCGGCAGTGATGGAATGCACACCATTTAATGCACCTGTTATCGCACCGATAATAGAGGCGATAGCACTTGTCTCATTGCCGATGTTTACTCCGTCAAAGAGAGCAGGCATCGTCTGCCCCTTATTGGCCACAAAAATTCCAAAAGCGGCAGGCACTGTTTCCGCTATCTGTGTACCGTTACCAATACAGGCAGCTAGTTCCTCACAGCAACTGTCAGCATCCACTGCTTTTAACGAAATACCTATAGCCATCTTCATTCTTTTGAAAACTGATGGACCTGGATAATCCCTGGCAATCTCTCTGCCTTTTGTTTCTCCCATTTCAGCACCATAGAGTCCTGCTTGCACTACCTTAAATACCGATCCTGACACCAGAGCAGAGCTAACTGCTGCCGCTACTGCGCAAGCACCAGAGATTGAATATGCGTCATTGTGCACCGCCTGACTGACAGCAATGGTGTCTCTGATGGCTAAATCAACCTTTCCCGGATGGAGCAGTCCCAGTGGAAACACCTTCGTAGCCGCCCCATTTGAGGATAAGGCAAAATAATCACTTGAAAAGAGTTTGCTTCGAAAGAGATCTTCACCATATTTAAGTTTATGTACCATTATTCGAGTGGTCATCCCCGCAAAAGCTTCAAACCACTCTTCACGAGCAGCCCAATCCAAAAGCGCCTGCTCTGCCAGTTCTTTACTTGCTTTTCCCTTTGCTCTGATCAAATGCTTCACTAAAATATAAGGAATACTGAATGCATCAGTTACCTGGCCGGCCTCTCGCCCTCTGGCAAAGGTATCCTGTGGCGGTTTCTGAAAGTCCACAACTTTACCGCCGAAATGCTTCTTAATCTGATTGGAGGAGCGTATTTCAGTAGCGGCTCCCATGGCATCTCCTACTGCTGCTCCTAATAGGCAGCCTAATATTTTATCGTGCATGAAAGGTTGCCCCCTTTTGACGGCGCAAAGCGATTTTTTCGATACTTGCAGCCAATCCGGAAATATCAAGTTGATTCTTTTTCTCCAATAGGTCCAAGTAGTGGCTGGGGAAAGCCCCCGCCCCCTGCAGTGTTCCCGCAATGGCACCCGCCATCGTGGCAACGGTATCTGTATCATAGCCAATATTGACGCCACCTTTAATAGAATTCATAGCATCGCCGTTATTGGCAACAAAAAGACCAAAAGCAGCGGGAATTGCCTCTGCAACATGCAAACCGCTGCCGATTATATCTCCGATCTCTATCATCTTTTCCAAGGGCGTTCCGGTGCCCAGAGCAATATCCACAGCCATTTCCATTCGGCGTACAACAGAAGCCCCGGCAACCTCCTTGCCCACCTTCAACCCGATGGACTCCCCTTCAGAAGCGCCATATAAGCCAGCCTGTACCACATTATAAAGATCCGCATCAGGAAGCATAGCACGGCTCACCGCAGCAGCAATAGCACAGGCACCGGAAATTGCCAGATGATTATCATGGGTAGGAAGTGTCACTGTAACGGCATCAGCAATAGCCTGGTCGAGATCACCGGGATTAAACAGGCCAATGGGTGAAATTTTCATACCAGAACCATTGGTTGCCTGGCGAGTGGCAACATCCAATCCCCCAGAATCCTCAATTTTTTCACCTTTGAACTTGCGGATTGCTCGCAGTGTGGTGGGTCCCACAAAGCGGTCAAAAAACACCGCATGCTCTGACCAATTAATAATTGCCTCCCTCACGATATTCCCACTAATATCGCCGTCATGGTCAACAATATGCCGTGCAATAAAATAGGCAGAGCTGAAATCATCTGTCAGCTGCCCCGCCTCATTTCCAGCACCAAACGAATCTGCCGGCGGTTTTTCAAAATCACATACCACATGACCAAAGTGCCGTAAAATTTCTTTTGTGGAACGCCCCTCAGTGGGGGCACCCATGGCATCTCCAACAGCTCCACCAAGAAGACCGCCTAAAATCTTTTGATACATGCTGCAGTTTCCTCCTCAGATCTCTCAATATCATAAGCATCAATCTTGCCCCATGAGGGAATTCCGACCAGTGGGGGAGATCGCATTAAATAGGTGTATGTCATTAAAACTAACATTGACGACCTTTGTGGACATAGAACCAATGTCAATGCCTGTGAATAACACTGCAATCTTTTCATTGCATAACGTAACGTTATGCATAAGCATAATATTCATTATGTGTAGACATAGTATAAAATATATAAATATAACAGTCAACTGCGAATGCCTGTGAATAACACTACAATCTTTTCAGTACATAACATAAACGTTATGTATAAGCATCATACTGTAATCCCATTTTCCTTTTTTAATCTCCCTTGACATGTTTGAGTTAGAATGTGCACATTGATATAAAGCAAAGAACCCTTCTAAATAAATAATAGAAGGGTTCTTTGCTGATCATAAATTTTGTGGATTATGTTGGAAAATGTTATAATCCGTTTGAATAACGACGGGTATAACTCCTGATATCATGTTGTGGCTGCTTTTTTCTGCTCGGACTGCTATGTACTGGGACGGTTCCTGTTGTATCTGGGCAATCAGAGGGGCGGGCTCTGGTCACCATCCACTTTTATTATTTCTAGCTTCCGCCATCTATTTCCGCTGCTAATTTAGGTCAGTTAGTGGATTGCAGTGACAGTTAAAATATCTTACTTCTGTCGCCTTTGAAATGGTGGCAAACGAACGTCCAAACGTCCCCTTGCCACTCAAATCCTTGTCTTCAATCCAGTGAGCAAAGCATCTCAGGCATTTATTATATGATGACCGTATTTCTGTCAGTAACTTTATAGACACCCATAACAAGTAGGGGAAATTGATGCAAAACTACAGTTTATACTAAAGTATATAGTGAAGTCAATACAATATTTGAGTTTTTCACACACTGATGTTATAATGAAAGAAAGCCGTAGTTCAATTTCCAATGCGATAATTTGCAGGAATGGAACGGAGCGGTATTTTTATTCAAGCAAAGAAATAGGCAAAGAAAATATAAAGTTGCCGAAGTGGATATTTAAGGGGCCTTTATAAACGATTGCATGGGTAAACTGGAGGGAGATGATTTAAATGGATCTAGTCAATAAACAAGTTACACATAAGGTTTTTGGCAAGGGGAGTGTTATTAAACATAATGATTCGTACATTATAATAAGTTTCCCATCGGGAAATAAAAGATTTGTTTTTCCTGATGCTTGCGGGACACACCTCACGCTTATCGATCAAAGGGCAGCTAAGCTGGTCGGAAAGATGGTGCAAAAAGCAAGACAAGAACGTAAGGAAGAAGAGCTAAAGCGAAAGAAGTTAGAAGCTTTGCAAAATGAAAAAAGGCAACATTGCTTAAAACAAGAAAGGCTTGCGAAAGAACTCAAAGCCCAAAAAACCCGCAAAGCTCATCCCTGCTTACATTCCGTATTTTGGTGCAAAGCACAGGAACAGGATGATGTTTTTACAAGGTGGAGTATTTTTACTGGTGTAATAAAGAGCGGTAAGAGAAAAGGTCAGCCGAGACGGCTGGCCAGAATAAATCAAAATAGTGCTTGTCTTTTAACAGCAAGAGAATCTGATGTGCCCGAAAAAGATAGGCGTATCTTGGGTGTATTCATGGTAAACGAAACATTTAGCGGTAAGTTGTGTGTGGATGGATATATCCCTGCTCATTCAGAATATAGAATCCGCCTTTCAGAACAGGAATCAGAGAAAATGCTTTTTTGGAACTACTATGTTGACGAAAAATATCCGCGCAAGATGGTCTGGAATACAGGGCGACACCGTTATTTCGAAAATATTTGGATAGCCCAAATCTTGCGGGATATCATTACTATAAAAAAGAATTCTCCGGAGCGGGTGAATGTAGAGCGATTTTTTGATTATTTTTGTCAAATGAACCAGATTGGGGACGGGGAATTACCAAAGCCTAATGGCGCATTAATGCGAATTTAAAAAAAGTTGACTTCGGCGGCATATGCGGTTGTTGCATGAGCCGCTTTTTCGCGCGCATCGGAGAACGGTACCCCGCAAAGGTACCGGGTGGTGCGACCGGGCCAGGTCGTATCATACAACGGGTGAGACCCCCGTCCAGTAAGGGCGATCCCCATGCCGAGGCGCGTCAGCTCATTGAGCAAACTGTCATCATAGTGTGCTTCGAACTTCGGCATGGCAAGCTGAACTGTAAACTCGGGCTTTTGTGCCATCATTCCGGCGATATCAGCGAACAGCGACTGATCCTGCTCAGCAAGCCATTCCCGTGGTGTCATCTGTTTCTCGGGCAGCAAGGCAAAGTAGGCAAATTTTTCATCAGCATAGGGAAGTGCAACACCTGTGGCGTTATTGGCCGTGAAGTAGGTCATCCGGTCGAGCTGGTGCAGGAAGGGAGTATTGATGATGCCATACTAAAGACCAAAAATGGACATTGCTTTTGTCGCGGATATGCACTGAGAACCGTCCCCGTTGCATTGCCGCAATCTCTTTTGTATATAACAATAAGTTATTGGTAACATAATAATATCTATTATACAATATAAAAATAGGAAAAACATGAAATTATGGAGGGGGAGGAAATGAAAGGTAGAAGATGTCTGGGTATTTTATTGGTGTTCATTTTTTCTTTATGTCTGCTAGCGGGGTGTGCAGGCAGTGAGACAGATGCGGATTCGGCCGGTAATTCTATTAAAATAGGCGGGTCAAGTACTTTGGCTCCGATACTTGCTCAGTGCGCTGATAATTTCACTGAAGAGTATAAGACGTGGGATAAGGTTGATGCCAGTTTACCGGAAGAACCTATTGTAATATTCGTATCTACCGGTGGTTCCGGCTTCGGTATCAAATCAGCTGCAGATGGAACCTTTGATTTTGGTATGGTATCCAAGGCTCTAAGTGATGAAGAAAACGAACAGTTTGCCGAGGGTAGTGTAGTTCAGCTTGGCTCTGATGTGCTAGCTATAGGAGTTAATCCCGCTAATTCAGTTGCTCAGGCCAAACCTGATTTGAGTACTGATGAGCTTGTTTCCATTTTTTCAGGTGAATTCAAAACTTGGAAGGAACTCGATCCTGCTCTACCTGACAGTCCCATCGTAGTCGCTGTGCGCGATGTCGGTGGCGGTGCCAGTGAAGTTTTCGACAAGGCAGTTATGAAAGGAACCTCGATTTCATCTGAAGCCCTGCAGATCCCATCTATGGGTGCGCTGGCCGGAAAGATCATGGACAACGAAGACACAATAGGTTATGTTTCCAGCGGATTAGTCAATCAGAACCCCGATAAGATTAAAGCTCTGAGTGTAGATGGTATTTCTCCAACAAACGAAAACATCAACTCTGGAAAATATAAGATTAGCCGCCCTATGCTCCTGGTCAGTGTAGATAAACCAGATACTCATGAGCAGTTATTCTTGGAGTACCTGCAGTCTGATAAATGTATGCAGGTGGTAGAGGAAATGGGTTATGTACCCGTTAATTAGTAGATAGCGAGGTTATTTAATAACGGGCAGGGTAACCTGCTCGTTATTTTTCATTTTTGCCGGAGAGGTATAGTATGCAGAAGATAAATTCAAAACAGGAGTTTAAGGAAAAGATTTTATATGCCCTTTACAGCAGTGTGGCTTTACTTTCTTCTTTGCTCTTATTAGGGATGATCATCTTTATATTGCGTGAATGTTGGCCTGTCTGGTCACAGGTGGGGATAATAGGTTTTTTGAGTGGGACAGAATGGAAGCCTCTTAGTGATCCGCCCCAGATAGGTATTGCGGCGATGTTAGTCAGTACTCTATGGGTTGCAGGGGGAGCACTGGTGATCGCAGCTCCGCTGGGATTTGGATGCGCAATATTTTTAGCTGAATTTGCTCCGGGCGTGTTGGCAGCTATTATACGCCCGGTTTTGAATATGCTAACTGGTATACCTTCAGTGGTTTATGGATTTCTGGGGGCAGCGGTGCTGATTAAATTTTTTGAGGTTAGATTCGACCTTGCCAGCGGAGAATCCCTTTTTGCCGCCTCCTTGGTATTATCAGTAATGGTTATTCCTTTTATAGTGACCAATTCTGAAGCTGCACTGCGTGCGGTTGCACCGGAATATCGCCATGCAAGTATGGCATTAGGGGTCTCTCGGCAGTATGTGGCGCTGCATATTTTGGTACCTCTGGCCAGGAAAGGTATGCTGGGCGCATTGGTGCTGGGTTTCGGCCGCGCTGTAGGAGAAACCATGGCAGTACTTATGGTAGCAGGCAACACATTACAGATACCCTTTTCCTGGTTTAGTAAAGGCGAGCCTTTGTCGGCATTGATCGCACTAGAATTGGGCAGTGCTACTCCGGGTAGTGTTCATTATCAGGCACTGTTTGCCGCTGGTTTAGTGTTAGTTATAATTGTTGTTGCCATCAATCTTGGGATAAATCTTCTCCTACGCCATTTACAAAAAGGGGCGGATTCCATTTGAATAAAAGAGCTATAGCCGACAAACTGCTGATAGGTTTTTTCTGGGTATCTGGTCTTTTAATATTGCTGGTCCTGGTAGCAATAATTTCGTATCTGATCTGGCGCGGGGGACCATTTATTAGTAGAGAATTCATTTTGGGTGATCCGGCTGGAATTCCCCTGGGTAGTGAAGGAGGAATATATCCTGCTATCAAAGGAACCTTGTGGTTAGTTTTGCTGGCTCTCGTTTTATCTGTAATTCCCGGTATATTAACAGCAATTTATTTGAGTGAATATGGATGTAGCGGAGGTCTGGCTGAGATAATCAACCTTTTAGTACAGAGCATGACTGGAGTGCCTTCTATTGTGATCGGTTTGTTTGTATATGCTTTAGGGGTGGTTACATTAGGCTGGGGAATATCGTTGCTTGCAGGAGGAACAGCACTGGCCATTATGGTATATCCGGTTATTGTTATCTCCAGCCGTGATGCTTTACAGGGTGTGGATGAAAATTACCGACTGATAGCTAATTCTTTAGGTGTTTCCAAGTCCTATACACTGTACAGAGTGATTTTGCCCAGGGCTGCTGCCGGCATTATTGCCGGAATACTGCTGTCACTGGGTTATGCAGCAGGAGCAACTGCTCCCATTTTGGTGACCGCCGCTGCTGTCATAGCCAATTCATCAGGAGCTTTGTTTGAACCGGTTATGGCCTTGCCCTATCACCTTTATATCTTGTTTAATGAGCATCTATCAATGAATTATGCTTATGCTACTGCCCTGGTACTGGTGATTTTACTCCTTATAATTAATATTTTAGCCCTTTGGCTTAATAGTTTACAAGAAAGGATTAATGGCAGATGAATGCTGTTGAGTTGATAAATTTTAGTGCTGGTTATGGGCGTAAAGATGTTCTTAGAACTGTAAATATCGGTTTTAAGTCTAATGCAATAAGTGCTATTGTTGGGCCATCAGGTTGCGGTAAAACTACCCTTTTACGCAGTATAAACCGTACTGCCGAGTTGGAAAGGGGTTATAACTGTCATGGTGATATACGTATATTTGCGCAGTCGGTTATGGATGTAAAAAATGTTTCAAATGTGCGCAGGCAGGTGGGTATGGTGTACCAGACGCCGGTAGCTCTGCCTCTCAGTACCAAAGAAAACGTGCTTTTCGGGCCCAGGTATTATGGTGGCAAAAGCAACGCAGAAATGGATGCCATAGTGGAAGACTGCCTGCACCGGGTTGCTCTTTGGGATGAAGTGAAAGACCGCCTAAACCAGTCGGCTTCACAGCTATCAGGTGGCCAAAAGCAGCGCTTGGCCATAGCTCGTGCACTGGCAGTTGAGCCGCAGGTGCTGTTGCTGGATGAACCCTGCTCCAGTCTGGACCCTGCTTCCACTGGCCTGATTGAAGAATTGTTGAAAGAATTGGCTGTGGGGTTGTGTGTCATTATTGTTACCCACAACCTGTTTCAAGCTCGCCGTATTGCTGACGAGACTGTGTTTATGATGGATGGGCAGATGATAGAAAAAGGGCTCACCAGCAAACTTTTCATATCACCCAGTGATGAAAAAACCCGCAGCTTTTTTTCGGGATTAGTAGGTTAAGTATGCAAGGTATGCAACGGGGACGGTTCCTGTTGCATAAATAGGAAAGTCAGGTGTGGTATGCTCTGTGACATCGTAGGGGATATTTATGCTTTTCATAGTTTCAAGTACTTTCTGACGAATACTGTTCATTTTGTTTCTCCTTTCTGGGGATCTTTCAGGGATCGTTCTGGTGATGATCCAATCGCAGGTTGATACTACTGAATACCGAAGCCTAAACATTAATTACACAGGTAGCCTCTTCTTATGGTTCAGTGGCCATAATGCATTATTCACTCATCAGGCTGCAATTCCCTGCAATTATATCCCCGGTGACAGCACCTACTGCTCGTTTCCTGATACCGGGGCCTACCAAGGGGGTTGTCACTATATGATGGAAGAAATGAAAAAAACTAAGTGAGGTTGAGAAGATGTATAGAATTTATCAACCAAGATAACCGCTGGTTGGAAAAAAGGCCGGCGGTTATCTGTTTATGCAAGGGTAGCAGCCACAGGAGCAGTTCCCCTCAATATTTACTGTAGAACAGTTATTCGGAAAAACATATGAAGGTTTCTGAGCACTTTTTATGGTTATTGTTTTTTACCGGCACACACCTCCGTGGCATGACATCAAAGGGTCGCATCATGTCATAATCTTCATGTTCTAAGATGTGACAGTGATAGACATACCTTCCTGTATAAGGTCCAAAGCGCATGATAATACGGGTTACAAAACCCGGAAGTGCCTGAACAGTATCTTTCCAACCTCTTTCATTTGGCAGAGGTGGCTCAGGTTCCCCTGTAAAATGCAACTGCCCTGTAAGATTGAACGCATCCGTATCAAAGGGTATGCGGTCGAGGATCTGGAATTGTATTTGATGAATATGAATCGGATGTACTGCAAGCCCTTGGTTAATAATCCTCCACATTTCAACATCTCCGACAACAGGGTTCTCGGTAATTCCATCCATATATTCATGGTTACTTAACAGAAATTTAAGCCGGTTGAAACTATCTCTTGTTACATCGAGGGTTAGATCTCGAATCCGGCATGCATCATTTTCATCAAACCTCTTAATCGTACTTAAAAATTGAGGCACACTGCTGGTATCATTCTCGGTACGTTCAACAACTCTAAACTCCATTACCAATCCTGTTGTCTCAGGGTCGGGGGTTGTTCCAAAATCAAATGGTGTTCTAGCAGTGTTTGTAAGCACAATGTTAGTGCCCACAGGTTGATTTGTAAAATCAATAATGACATCTCCGCGCTCCGAGGGTGCTATACTTATTTCGTTCATTCTGACAGGCTTCTGTAGCAAGCCACCATCAGATCCGATTTGTATAAACTCTTGCCCAGAATCTAGACTCAGTCGATAGAATCTTTCATTCGAACCATTTAGAATACGGAAACGGTACTTTCTTTGCTCAACATTGAGATATGGCCAAACCTTTCCGTTAACTACGATATAATCACCTGCGACCCCAGGAGTGATAGAAGGATTTGGATAAGTGGGAGGAGGGTCGTCAATTGTAGAGGGATAAAACAAGGAACCGTCGTTATAGAATTCCCTATCCATTATCACTAAAGGTATCTCATAACTTCCTGAAGGAAGGTTTAAGGCACGTTCCTGTTCATTGCGAATGATATAAATCCCGGCAAGTCCAGCATAAACATTTAAGCGAGTGATCCCCGCTGCATGGTCATGGTACCAGAGTGTGGTGGGTCGCTGATTATTCGGGTATTTATAGACCTTTTGTATAAAGCGGGGACCACATTTATCAAAATCCCTGGTAAACCAGGCATCTGGATAGCCATCACTCTCAGGCTCAACCTCTGCTCCATGTAAATGGACAACTGTACGCACCTCTGGCATGTGTTCACCAGATGAGTGCAGAGTGCGGTCAATCGGCAGAAAGTGCTTATCTGGCAGGTTATTCATCCACTTCACATGGGTACATTCTCCCTGTTCAACTTCTATAGTGGGTCCAGGCAATTGTCCTTCATACCCCCATACTTTTGTTTGTGAAAGTTCGCTGTGAAACTGATGAAAAAACTCCTCCATCTTAACTTCATAATAAGTGATATCTTTACTTCGTTTTTTAGGTCTTAAGACTCTGGGGGTAGGTAGTGGATCAAGAAAAGGTGTAAGAGGCATTATTACCACTCCTTTCAAAATAAAGCTAATTTATTCTATGCAGTAAGTGGCAAACTGCTCTTATGTGACATAAGTCAGGGGGAATTAGTAAAGTTAGTGGCCAGTTTAGGATGGATAAGCAGACGAGGGTGCTTAATACTAATCATTAAAGATTAAACAATTCATTGATATTCGGCAAAGGTTGGGGGTGTCCGGTATTGTTAGGTATTGTTGGGCTTAACTCTTTTGTTCGTGCTATATTTGCTATTATCGTTGATACTTTTTCTCTTTTCATTTAAAGTATAAGTAAAAGTTGAATCATTTCGTTCTGCGCACATCGTTTCTAACGGTGAATTCTCACGATAAGCAAAGTTAATCATCAGTTCTATATAGAAAGACCATAGTTGTATGATGGGGGTGTGCATTTTTATGGATCTGCGTAGTTTGAAGTATTTTGTACATGCGGCAAAGACTCTCAATTTCACGCAGGCTGCAAAGGAATGCTATATTTCCCAGACGGCGGTAAGTCTGGCGATCGCAAAACTTGAGGACGAGCTCGGATTCCTTCTGTTCGAGCGAAACAACCGCGTCGTCGGTCTGACCGAGGCTGGAGAAGAATTTTACAACTGGGCGTCGCAGATACTTCAAAGCCATGATAATGCGGTAAAGCGCTGCAAAAACATTGCTTCCGGCTACTCCGGGGACATTGCCATCGCGTTTGCAAGCTTTTTCGACGGTCTGTTTTTCATGCCTCAGCTGAAGGATTTTAAAGGGCGATATCCAAACGTGCAGATTAGAATACATACGGTGTCGCCCAATTACATGCAACAAGCCCTCAAATCCGGGGAGATAGACGCGGCCGTGTGCTGGCCCTACGACTTTCTTGCTGACGATAACCTTACAGTGTACGACTTGTGTAATATGAATCTGATCCTTGCCGTCAATTCCCAGCATCCGTTTGCTTCTATGGAAAGGATACCCGCGGAGCTCATGAAGCACGAAACCTGCTTTATGCTGTCGGCCAGCAACCAGCAGCTAACACAGAAGAACCTGCAAAGCGAGCTGATCCACGCTGGGCTTTCAGAGCTGAATATCTGCGAATGCTCCCATACGGAGGAGGTCTTCATGCAGCTGGAGTTGAATAACAGCATAGCCCTTGTCCCAGATTATTTCCGCAATTTTACGAACAGCCAAATAGTGTACCGTGAGATGGACATCGACAAAAATCTGGGTGCTGTTCTGACCTTTTGCAACATAGAGAGCAACAAAAACCCCACCCTTGATCTACTCCGTCGCAGTATGAGAAAGAAGAACATATCCGATGCTGACAGGGCTTTCTTCACGGAGATATAAAATAAGCTGACGTGTCCACAGATGACCAGCCCAAGTTCTGTTGTATTTTTTATTCAGGTGCGTTATCGCAGCAAACGCCTCCCTGACGCGACTCTCTCCTCTGTCCTGCACATTCAGTTGCATCGTCGCAGTCCTTAAGCTCCTTTATGACATCCCGAATCGAGATCCGCTGTTCGAGGGCGATCCGTGCTACATCCTCATATTCGGCCTTGCAGCGCGCTATCCCGCTGCTTTTGGAAATTTTGAAGCGCACTGGGCCGAAACGGGTCTCCCTTGTCTCGATGGAGCGGTGGATACAGGTGCGGGCGCAGGTCTTCCTGCGGACGCCCAGTGTCGTGGTGTGGCGGAGCATCAAATCTGTGAGCTTTTCTGTGTCTTCCGGTCTGGAGATCACAGTTAGCAAGGTTCCGGGCCTGAATTTCTTCATCTGTATGGGCGTCATGAACACATCCAACGCGCCGCTCTTCATCAAAAGCTCGCAGGCGAAGCCAAGCTCCTCGCCGGTGCAGTCGTCAAGATTGCATGAGAGCTCCTCCACGGTCATCATCGGCATGTCTGTCTCTCCAAGGAAGGCGCGCAGAATATTGGCCGCGGGAAATTCCTTTGTACCGAGTCCGATACCGATCTTTTCGGTGGTCATCACAGGCATATGACCGAATGAGGAAACGAAATATTTCAGAAGCGCCGCTCCGGTCGGCGTGCACAGCTCCCCCTGGAAAGCGCTATAGCAGGGTACACCCCGCAAGATTGCGGTTGTTGCCGGCGTCGGTACGGGCAACACGCCGTGGGCGCAACTCACCATACCGCTCCCCACATTGATCGGGCTGCAGAATATCCTGTTTGCACCTATTTTCTCCATCAGCATGCAGACACCAGTGATGTCCACCAGCGCGTCCAGCGCGCCGACCTCATGTAGATGTATCTCCTCCACCGGACAGCCGTGGGCCTGGCTCTCAGCCTCGGCAATGAGGTTGTATACAGCCTGCACATCGATTTTGACCTTCTCGCTTACCGGTAGGCCTTTGATGATGCGTCGTATATCCGTCATTGAGGTATGGTGGTGATCATGTTTATGGTCATGATCGTGATCGTGGTCGTGGTCGTGATCAATGCAGGACGCGCTGCTCTGCGGCACATCCTCGCTCGTCTCCTCCTTGCCTCGGATAAACACATGCATGCGCGCGCCGCGGATGCCGGCGGAGGAAGCATATTCTCTTGAAATCTCGACCTCAGGGAGATTCAGCGCTTTGAGGTCGTCCACGAATTTTTCCGGTTCAGGCAGTAGTTCCGAGAGCGACGCCATAAGCATGTCGCCCGCCGCTCCCATATTGCATTCTAGAAACAAGGCCTTCATTTGGATCCCTCCATATGATTGATACGTCCCGCGATGAAGCCCGCACCGAAACCGTTGTCGATATTGACCACGCTGACACCGCTGGCACAGCTGTTGAGCATGTTCAAAAGGGCCGAAATGCCGCCAAAGCTGGCTCCATAGCCCACGCTGGTAGGAACCGCTATCACCGGCGCGTCCACAAGGCCGCCTACGACGCTCGGAAGGGCGCCCTCCATCCCAGCGACCGCGATGATCACCCGAGCGCCCATAATAACTTCCAGCTTTGCCAGGAGGCGGTACAGTCCGGCTACGCCCACATCATAGACCCGCTCGACCCGGTTGCCCAGCGCCTCGGCGGTGAGAGCTGCCTCCTCGCTCACGGGCTGGTCCCCGGTCCCTCCAGATACGACGGCGATATAACCGTCTCCGGTGTCTTTGAACTCCCTGTTGACGATGCCGACCTTTGATAGGGGATCATAGAATAGATCGAGGTTTTTTCCAACAAGCTCTGCGGCCTCAGGCTTCATCCTGGTGATCAGAATGTTTTTGTCCCCGTGGACATCCATGGTCTGTGCTATCTTCAGGATCTGGTCAGGTGTCTTTGAGGCGCCATAGACGACCTCCTGCACACCCTGACGCAGGGCCCGGTGGTGGTCAATTTTTGCAAAACCAATATCCCCCTCAAAGGGCTGCATCCTCAGCTTAAGCTTAGCCTCTTGCGGGGTCATCGTTCCGGCTTGAACCGCCTGTAGAATTTCCATTGTCTCCATATCAGTATTTTCCCTCCTTACGAGTCTTAGGTTCCAGCATAACGCTTATTAGGAAAAAAGGAGCGCTTTGGAGCGCTCCTTGTCGTTCTCAAATTAGATATCCACCTGCTTATCCTTCTGAATATTGGCCTCGGGGTTATAGGACTCAATTTCGCCTTCCACGTAGTCATGCAGGTACTCGCTGATGGGCAGATGCTGAGGACACACCTTCTCGCACTTTTTGCACTTCTTGCACGCAGAGGCGGGGCCGTTGCCCTGCTCGATATAGCTCATGTAATAGAACGCCTGAGTCATAACATCGTTCTCGGAACTGCTCTTCTGAAGCCTCTTCCAGTCGTTGTAAAGAGCGAAGTATTCGGGAATGGCGATCTTCTGCGGACATACGTCAACACAATATCTGCAGTATGTACAGTGGATAGCGGTATTGCTGTTGATGATTTCGACCACCTTGTCGATGATCTTGTATTCCTCTTCATTGAGGGGAACGAAGTTCTCGAAGGTCTTCATATTGTCATCAAGGAACTCCATTCTGGGCATGCCCGCCAGCACTACGCGAACGCCGGGCAGGCTTCCCACGAACCTGTACGCCCAGGATGCGATGGACGCATCGGGGTTATACTCCTTCATGAGCTTCTTTGCTTCATCAGGGATCTCGGCCAACGTGCCCCCCTTGCAAGCTTCCATGACGACGACGGGTTTGCCGTGCTTCATTGCGACATCGTAGATTTCCTTGGAGCGAATCGCCGGGTTGACCCAGTCGATATAGTTCAGCTGCTCAACAACAAAGTTGATCTCGGGATGCTCGGTCAGAATCTTATCAAGGAACTCCGGAGAGTCATGCAGCGAAACGCCGAATTCCCTAAATTTCCCCTCTTCTCTTTTTTTCTTGAGGAATTCGAAAGTATCCCACTTTTTGCAGTTCTCATAAGTCTCTTTGCCGATGCTGTGGATGAGATAGAAGTCGAAATAGTCAACCTGACATTTTTTGAGCTGTTCTTCAAAGATCCGCTCCATGTCTTCTTTCTTCTTCATGAACTTAATTGGCATCTTGGTGGAAAGCAAAAAGGAGTCTCTCGGATATCTAGCTACCAGTGACTTACCGAGGGCGGTCTCCGAGAGCTGGCCGTGATAGATATATGAAGTATCAAAATAGTTGAAGCCGTGGGCCATAAATTTGTCTATCATCTTATCGAGTGTCTCATTGTCTATGGCCATCTGATCGTTGGGATCAAGAACCGGTAGACGCAGTCCGCCAAATCCGAATCTTTTACCAAAATCAATTGTCATTGTATTTACCTCCTAGGAATATAGAATGTCACAAATGATGAATGGTTTTCTGCTGATTAGGGCATAAACACATTAGCTATTCTTCGGAGCGAACGGCTCATTTTACGCACATCTCAAGAAAAACGTAAGTAAATATAGTATCTGACTTATCCAACTGTTAATATCTTAAATACGTTTTGGATCCAAAGTCAACGGGTTTTGGCTCACTATTGGCAAATCGCTTAACGCTAAAAGCATTGCTTATGACTGCGCTACATCTGTGCTCCGCTCCGGACACATATATGCCACGGTAGCGATATCCATCGCTCTACGTTTTATTTTTTCCCATTTTCGTTTCCCGTCCGCGATAAATACCAATAAGTGAAAAGCACAAAAAGTCTAACGCCGAAACCAAATTTTCCATGATATTTCCATACGCCATGGGACATTGCCAATGTTCTGTTAATTATTGTGTATCAAGTAAAATTGTGACGTTTTGGTCAATTCGATTATGATATCAATTGCTCTCCAATGATTCATTTTGCTTATCGTCTTGGCCGCGATATTTTCCCGAAGAACTTAATATTTACCCACCATAACGCGGCTTTTTCTGTTTTTATTTATCACAATCCAAGCTTTTTTCGAGGCATTTTAGCCCATTGTCTTTCTAAGAGAATAATGTTATTCTTCTCACGAAATCCACAATAACTGTTACCGCCGTCGGAGCGGGGGTGCCGGTTATGCTCTGGGATTTCAATGTGTATCCGACTTATCCACTCTCATGGTTTCCTAATATATGTATTTTCAGACAGATTCAGAAAGTGAGGAATCTTAACAATGAATAATCAAGTATCAGGACGGGCGTGGGTAATAACCGCCTTTTTCACATTGTTCATGGCTGTAATGACATTCAATTTGATTGTCTTCCCTGCCTGCGCAGGCGATACCATGGCGGCTTACGGCATAGGACAAGCGGGGCTCACAACGCTTGCCTCTGTTACCTCGGTGGTCGGACTGTTCGGCGGCATTATTTTTGGCCCCTTGCTGGACCGTTCCGGTTCCCGTAAGACGATTACGATCGCCATGCTGATTGGCATCGTGCTCTTCTTTGTGCGTGCCTTTGTCACCAGCTACGCTCTCGTAGTTGTCTTTACGTTTCTCGCATCCTTCTTCGTCGGCGTCTGTCAGGTCGCCGCTGCGAAGGTGCTTGACACATGGTTTACCAAGGATAAGGTCTCTGTCGCCTTCGCATTCCAGGCCGGTGGCGCGGGCATCGGTTCTGCTTCCGTGTTTGTCGTCGGCGCCGCACTCGGACTCCACAATTCCCTGCTGTTAGTGGCGATTGCTTACACTGTGTTGTGGGTCGGTTGGCTCATCATTGGCAAGGACGGCCCCGTCGCTGCTAATGCAGAAAAGCCTCCAAAGGGCGGTTTCGCCAAAGTCTACAAAAGTTCCTATGTATGGTTGCTGTCTATAGCCTGCTCTTGCGCAGTCGGGTCAACACTGCTCATCAACACTTATTGCATCAACGCATTTCTTGCCAAGGGCTTGGAGCCCGCTGGCGCCGCGATGATGGGCACGGTCATTAACCTGTCGCTTCTCGTGGGCGGTTACTTCGGGACCTTCCTTATGGGAGTTATTAAGAAATACAACGTCGTTACCTTTATTTGCTTTGCCGGTGGCGCCTGCGGCTATCTGCTCAGCTGGTTCACGCCACTTGGCATTAATACCTGGATATTCATGGTGTTCGGCGGGCTGATCATGGGTGGCGCTATCGGTTTGTGCTCTGGCCGTACCCCTCTTGTCCCCCTTACCGGACAGTTCCCGCAGGAATATATCGGCACGGCTTCGGGTGCGCTGGAGACAATTAAGGGTGTTCTGACTTTCGTGTTTCCCATTGCCATTGCCAGTCTGTTCCAGGCAAACTACAACGCCATTTTTATCACCTTTGGCGTGCTGTGTGTCATCGGCTTCATAACGGGCGGTCTCATGGTACCCGAACTGGGTCCCAAGGGCAAGCTGCAGATGGAAGCTGCGGCAAACAAACAGTAACATCGCTTTCTCTAGTTTTCGCCAAACAAAATAGAAATAATTAAAGGAGGATATTTACCTTGACTGATATGTTGAAAGACCAGGTTGCTATCGTTACAGGCGGCGCATCCGGAATGGGGGAAGCCACCGCCAAAATCTACGCAAAAGAAGGCGCAAAGGTCGTTATCGCTGATTTTGACCCCAAGAACGGTCAGAAGGTTGTCGATGAGATTATTGCGGACGGTGGTGTCGCCCGTTTCTATCAGCCCATGGATGTCTCAGACCGCGCTCAGGTCGAGTCCATTGTAGAAAAGACCATCGAGGAGTTTGGCCGCGTGGATATCCTCGCCGCATACGCAGGTAAGACCTTTGACGGCGATCCTAACATGACGCAACAGGAGTGCCTGGAAAAAACTACCGCTGTCAATCAGTGGGGCATGTATTACAGCTGCTTTGCAGTTATTCCTCAGATGAAGAAACAGAAGAGCGGCAAGATCATCATCTGCTCCTCCAACGGAGCGTTCAACCCCACCGCTCCCGCTTTTGAGTATCATATGGCAAAGGGCGCCTGCGAATCGCTGTGCGTCAACCTTGCCATGGACCTTGCAAAGTTCGGTATTCGCGTCAACTGCATAAAGCCCGGACCAATCGTCACCGCATTCTGGGATGAACTAATGGAAGCCGGAGAGGAGCGCACCAAGATGCTCCAAGGCATCGCGGACGTGGAGGTTCCATTGGGACGCACCGGCACCGCCGATGATATTGCAGGCCCTGCTCTATTCTTTGCATCCGAGCTCTCCAGCTATGTCACCGGGCTTTGCATGTATGTTGCAGGCGGCATGGGCTATGTCTATGCTTACGCTCAATCATCCATTGCACAAGCGGGAACAGGCCGTCAAGACATCTGATTTTTCTTAATCTTTCGCTTATCTTGGTCCTATGGAAAAGCAGGGAGAAGTTCGTTCTCCTCTCTCTGCTTTTTGCATATCTCCATGTTCAGGAAGGTTTTCGGCTTATTTATTCAGAGGTCGTATAACGACCATCGGGTGGCACTTCCGCTTTTGCAGGCCGTGCCATAACCGTACAGAGAGGGGGAAATATCAAATGGATCCAATGGTAAAACCGACCGGCAAGCGGTGGGCTATACTTTTCGTTATATTTATTGGTTGTGTTGTTGGTTCTTTCGCCCAGTTTGTGACCACAGCATTTGGCGGATATCTGATGAATGATCTCGGTTTGAGTACATCGCAATTTGGTGCCATCACCATGTGCCCTATGCTTACGGGTATCTTCTTTTCTATTTTCGCCGGTACCCTTGCCGATAAAAAAGGTGTCCGCTTTTCGGTATTCATTGCCGGCATTATCGGAATCATCGGTGCTGCACTCAGGATCATATCCACGTCCTATGCGATGCTGATGATCGCCAGCTTTTTGCTCGGTTTTCTTCCGGTATTCATCTCTTCGAACTCCGCAAAACTCATATCCGAATGGTTTCCGAAAAAAGAGATCAGTCTGGCAATGGGCATATTCATGGCCGGCGGTGGCGCAGGTAACGCCATTGCTCAGGCGATCACCGCATACTTCGGGACATTTTACACCGCATGTGTAGTGACGCTGATCATGATGGTCATAGCGTATGTCCTATTTTTAGTCGTCGCTTCTGACCGTCCCGAAGGTGCCACTCCGCCTCCTGCGGACGTGCCTGTCTCTGAGACAATTGGCAATGTGCTTAGACTCAAGCATATATGGGTTATCGGTCTTACCATGATTTGCTTCATGGTCGGCAATATGACCGTTTCCATTTACCTTACTACGGCGCTCACCACCAAAGGTGTCCCCGTGACTACGGCAGGTTTTGTTACATCCGCATTTGCCATCGGTATCATGCTCGGTACTATTTTCGGTGTAGCTGTGATACTCAAGATTGGCAAGGGCAAGTTCCGTATTCCATCTTTGATTGTCGGTATCATCGGCGGTATCTGCATATATGTGGGGTGGATGCTTGCTTCCCCCGCCATAACGGCAGCGTTTATGTTTATCGGTGCCTTGTGCTGTGGCGCGTTGGTGCCGGTAAGTATGTCGGCGATGGTCTATATCCCCGGCATGAAGCCTGAATACATGGGCGCCGCTGGCGGCTATGCGAACATGATGCGCTTTCTCGCTGCGTTTGTGTTCCCCTCTTACATCATAGCGCCTATCGCGGGCAGCAACTTCAATGTCTTCATGATTTTTGCAGCTGTTGCAGTCGTTCTCTTCGGTGTATTCACAATGGGGCTTCCGGAGGTGCTCAAAAAGCAGCCTGACCCGGTAAACTGATTTGTCCCGGGGAAGCAAAGGGACGTTCTATGCACTGGGGACGGTTCCTGCTGCATTTCTGGAAGAAAAAAAAGTCCCGTTGCTTCCGGGCCAGTTTCTGTTAATGTGGCAAGGGAAACGTCCCTCCGCCACCTCAGGCGCAAGCCAAAAGCTAACTGTTGTACGGCGTTACCGCACCAGCCCGTAAAGGCGGGTGGAGGTAGCGCCGTAAGGGTTACTGTCTATTATCAAAAACCAGGAATAGAGTTTATTTGAAGTATGTTTCAAATCCATTATTAATAATGTATGAACCCCTTGGAACTTGAATTGCCACTAAGCAGATATTTAAGCAGTCAACACATGAACCTACTGCATTTATTCTCACCAATCAAACCACCTTTGAGAATCAAGAGGAGAGCTCACGTGATGCCGTAACTATGTTTGATTTCCGCAGTTTCTATCCCGGAGTGTATGGACGGCAAAGCTAATGGACTTATTGTGAATTCACACATTGTTTAGTATATTGTGCCACATTCAACGTTACACGTTTTTACCCATCTCATATGCCTGCTCCATTGCCTGGCTGCCCTGAACATCTCCCGCTTTCCACGCACCAAGCCCATAGATAATACCCTTTTCTTTTACCCCGTCAAGGCAGGAAGTAAATCCTCTGAAACATTCTATGGTTCCTTGCATATGCTGTTCTCGGCCATCTGCGGCAGTGATAATAAAGTACATCTCTTTGTCTTTGATTTTGGTATATTTTGGATAGGTTCTATCGATCAAAGTTTTCATTCTTCCACTCATGGCATAAAAATAAACAGGTGTCGCCATGACAATCACGTCTGCAGCTATCATTTTATCTAGAATCTCTTTCATGTCATCCTTCTGAACACAAATGCCGCCATTTCCTTTACAGGTATCGCAGGCCAAGCAAAAATTGATTTTCTTATCTCTGATAAATATTTTTTCAGCCTGATTTCCTGATTCCTTGGCTCCCAGCATAAATTGGTCGCATAAGAGATCAGAATTTCCACTTCTTCTAGGACTTGCCGATATTATCAATACCTTTTTACTCATTCAATTTACTCCTCCTAAATACATTGATCATTTCACCGGTCAAAGAAATGTTATCATCCGGATCAGGGATCTCCTCTCGAGACATCCAGACTCCGACAGACAGTTCGTCATCATCGAGATGGATCGTGCTGTCTCCGTCCAGCTCGGCGAAAAAACCTGCCAAGAGGGTATCGGAAAACGGCCAGGGCTGGCTTTTATAATAACGAATATTTTTCACCTGCACCCCAACTTCCTCCATAACCTCTCGGCGCACTGTCTGTTCGAGGCTTTCTCCGATCTCGTTAAAGCCGGCTACAAGAGCATATTTACGGTAGTCGATATTGGCATATTTGGTCATCAGCAGTCTGTCCCCATCATGCACCCCTACAATGACACAGGGTGTAATGGTGGGATAGACAGTCATCCCGCAGCTTGCGCAATAAAGCATCCGTTCCTTTTCCGAGCACTGCATGGGCTTACAGCACCGACTGCAAAATTTGTGGTCGGCGTACCAGCGATACAGCTGCCAGCCGATTATACCTGCGAAGGAGCGCCAGTATTTTTTCCGAAACCGCTTGTTGCTCACATAGACCCAGCCCGGCACCTCATCTAGGCCCTCTTCTTCAACCAGATAATAATTTAAATCGTCAATGGTAAATAAAAACTGGGCCTCCTGCAGCAGATGCGGGTGACTGACGGAATAATCGGCAAAGGACGGATACCAAAGCTTATCCTTATCCTCTCGCACCAGTACGGTGCCTTCCTGCACAGTACCTTCCTGAAAAGCAAGAAACAAGTCCTCTGGCTCCGCCTGTTTATTTTGAAATTCATTCTGGAATGTTCTAGGTTCAATATCTTGGAACATCAGCTTAACTCACCTCCTCCATACTTAATGCTACACTATTAATCAAATTTTTGCAGCAGAAAAAATAAAGAATGACAGTCTAGAGCAGGAGCGCAGTGATGGTATGAAGCACTGGGAACAGGTTTATGATTTTACTTATCCAAGAGAAAACGTTGCTAACATTGCAGTTAATATGACTTATGAAGCTTTGGATGCAGAACAGGCAGAGGTAGGTCTTGCTTTTACCACTGATCTTCGGATTTTGGGCTACGAACTAGTGTTGTTAGAGGATGATAAAATGGCATTTCCAGTTTATAATCCTGCACCTCTTTTCAAACAAGAAATCATTGATGTATACCCTGAAATTTCTGAACAGATGAAAAAGCTGAGTGAAGTTCTGGATGAGGAAACCATTATGGCATTGAATAAAGAAGTAGACATAGACAAGAAAAGCGTTGATGAAGTAGCCAAGAGCTTTTTGCAAGAACAGGGTTTGATTAAATAGAGCTATAAATGAACAGATGCTACTGTTATATTGGCTCTGTTGCTCTTAGTAACTAGTATGAAAGTGCATCAGGGCCAATTTTATAAAGGAAGCAAGGGGAAGTTCTTTTTGCTTCCTTCTTGTAGTTTTTATCCTCTTTTGTAATACCTCAATGGAGATGGATCGACAAAAGCGGTAGACAAGAAAAAACTTTTTATCACCGTAGTTTTGATGTGAAACAATGGACGGAGCGTTAATGCTCCGTCCTTATACATTACTATTCCTCATATTCGGAGCCTGTCAGCTGATTGAACGGGAATATGGCTTGAAAATAGTTAATGAAGACGAATTTTCGAGGATGCTGGCACAGGGGGAAGAGGAATATAAAAATGTTTCTGGTGACTAGGCTATGGCATAAAGCTCATAATAGAGTTATTATAGTTATGGGCATATGCCATTGTGATTGTTAGGCATGGTATGTGTTTTAGCAGAGACTGCGGGATACAGAGATGCAGATAACGCTTATTTATCGATTATAATCAATAAAGGAGGATGGAAGCGAATGATTGTATATGGGCCTGTGCCGTCAAGACGTTTGGGTCAGAGCGTTGGAATCAATAATATTCCGCTAAAATTATTAAAAACATATCTGGAGCGGAAATTGAGTGTATCACAGGAGATGAAGAAGAAGAAGGATTTTTCTTAACCGAAGCTGTTGCGGATGATTTGTTAAGTATTGCGTCAGTGCATCCGGTCAGAAAAGATGTTATTGATAATTTGCTCAAGAAAAGAAACGTGGACAAAGCAATCATAAACAAGCTGGTGGAGCAAGGCAAGCTGTTTGAGTTTACGTATGAGGGAAAGAAGTTTTATAGAAAGAACATACGGAATTTATGAAATTAGCGCAAGAGAAAAATTGCTGACAGTCTGGAAAACGGAAGATCATTCATATAGAGGGTGGCAATTTTACTAGGAATTTTATCCCGTAAAATGTCTGGATTGCGCTAAAGAGTGGGTGGAAAGCTAAGATAATCTGGAATCTATTAAAATTAAGAGGTAAATATATTTTGAAAGGAGTCTTGTAAAATGAAAGCCAATATGAAATCCTGTCTTCAGCCAATGCCGAAGGTGCTTGTTTCCTGTCGGGGTTTAAATGGAGAAAACAATGCATTGGCAGTGGGGTATTGCGGTAATTGCAGCTATGATCCACCAATGGTGATGGTTGGTATTGTTCCAACAAGGTATTCATATCAGATGATTAAAGAATCTGGGTGTTTTGTGGTAAACCTTGTAGACAAAAGCTATCAGGAAACCTTAAACTATTTGGGAAGTCACAGTAAACGGGATGGGGATAAACTCGCAGCCATGAATGTTCAGATGCAGGAGGCCGAGAAAATTAATGCCCCTATTCTGTCCGATTGTCCTGTGAATATAGAATGCAAGGTGGTTGATTCCATTGTAACCGGTTCTCATGAGATGTTCATTGGCAAAATTGAGTATGTTCATGCTGATGAAAAACTTTTGGACAAGGAAGGTAACATTGATTTCTCACAGATTGATTTTGTTTAAAAAATTCAATTCTAATAAAACGGGGGGAAGCAAGGGGACGTTCTTTTTGCTTCTATCATTTTTATCACCGTAGTTTTGATGTGAAACAATGGACGGAGCGTTAATGCTCCGTCCTTTACATTATTATTCCTCATATTCATACCAGGTTGCTTCATCTAATTTGATATCATATTCAATTGCTAGTGTTTTTCCGTCATCTTTTCTTGCATAAACAGCCAATCCTATTATTTCATAATCATTAGGGTCCTGAGTTTCAGGCCCAAAACTGTCAAATTTAGGTGATGTTTCTCCTGGCATTACCGTTTCAAATGTAGTAAGATATGTTGTTTCATTTTTATCTTTAAGTAATACTGTTAAATCATATCCAGTAATCGGATAGTGCGAATTATTGGTATATATAGCTTCCATGTAAACAGTTCCAATGCTGTCAGGTTCTAAAATTTTTATCTCTGGTTTAATATCCTCAAAACGGATGGGGACCTGCTCCTCAATCTCAGTCACAGCTGTATCACCATTGGTTTGGCCATTACTGTTTGAAGTTGTTTCTATACAACCTACTGCAAACAGAGTAAGCACAATGAACAATGAGAAAAACATTAACCAAAACAAGAATTTCTTTTTAAGCATAGGTACCTCCTTAAATTGATTTACAATGCCTACTTTTATTTGCAAAATGGACCGAGGCATCACTTCTTGTAGTTTCTAATTCTCCTTTAGTGATACCCCAGCGTTGGGGATATCCGGCCTGTAGGCCGCAATATCCCATCCAGGATGCTTCCTATCCCGGTTGTATACCTACCTGGACACTAGGGAGAAGGGGTCGGAGGGTCCTTGGAAATTGGTTCTTTTGGTTTGCGGGCGCCAAAGTAATTCATTGCAGCAAGTATGAGACATAAGACAGCCCAAACTTTCATATCTGGGAACTCGTTCATTGCTTCAATTCCAGCAAACAATGCGGCTATGATGCAGATAACTACAGATACTTTAGGAAGCTGAAACGAAAATGCACCGCTGCTTAATAGCAAAAAACCGACTAACATGCCTACTGCGCCGATTGTGGAATCCGGGTCGACAATACTTCCTAAGCCTGCTACCGCGCAGCTTTGAAACAAGACTGCAAAACCGAGCACTAAAGAGATAATGCCTGATGCGATTCTCAAACGATCACCTCCTTGTATACTATGAGC
>DIQC01000017.1 GCA_002426495.1 Thermacetogenium sp. UBA5472 | reverse complement strand
GACAAAAGAATGTAGAACTACTTAAAAAACAGGATGTATATCCTGTTTTTTAATTTAAGTTCCAGTTGTTGCAGCTAATCTATTTTGTCCGGAATCTGACAATGTTAAATGTCACTAATTTGACGGCTTAGATGATAACTTTTCCTTTTATCTATAAGGAAGAGGGAGAATTAGGTTAACTCTCCCTGTACAACACGCTTAACCATGTGGTCATCAATAATTTTATGCCCATTCTGGGCTCCGTAGAGCAAACAATGGGTACAGACCTTATTGATAAGCCTGGCAGTACCTCCTGAGAACTTGAAAACTTCATCAATTGCCCCATCCGAAAAAATATCCCTATCGGTTCCTGCATATTTCAGATGCCGTTTTACATATTCTCCCGATTGAGCTCTATCAAAATGACCAAACTTGCATTGAAGGTCAATTCTCTGACGGACAGCAGCATAAGATTGCAGCTGAAACCTTTCCCAGAGTTCGTTCTGTCCTACAAGAATCAATGTCATTGGACTTTGGGCATCCATTTTGAAATTTAAGAGAAACCTCACTTCTTCTATCATTTCTTTATCTAGCAGATGAGCTTCATCAACTACTACGACTGGCAAAAGTCCATGAATTCCTCGCATTAGTTCAATCTCTTTATGCAGTTGCCTTTTTGCGTCACCTCTGTAGAACTTAGCCTCACAACCCAACTGTTCCAATAAACCCTTGTAGAAATGTCTTGGAGTAAGCTTGGAATCTGATATGTACATAAACATATATTTTGATGAGTCCAAGATATCCTTAAATTTGCGGATAGTAGTGGTTTTGCCAGTACCGCAATCACCGGTCATAACAACAAACAATTGTCTATTTGCTGCATATTCTAGCCTCCCAAGAATTTCTTCAACAATAACTGATGGATATAACTCCTGTGTCGGAATATCCCTCGAGAAAGGTGTTTGGTTTAATCCATAGAAAGTCTCAAACATGTGTTTCAACCTCCTGTTTAACAGTCCTATAGGAAACAGCATGAGCTTGTTGCTCTCTTCGCTCATGGTTCTTCTTCTCGGCTGCTGCGAGGAGTCTTGAGCATTCTGTCAATTCAATCTGTCTGAATTCCGGTAACTTAGGTCGTTGGCCAGCTCTTGTGCCAATAACCAGCTCATGCACTTTAAAAGGAATATGACCCTCATATTCAACAGTGAGTTCACTAATATCATTTGGATCATAAATCACATCTACAGTACAGCCAATAAAGTGAAGGCCTGCTTCATACTTCTTGTTCATGAAGCTTATGCAGCCTGCCTTATCAACCTTTCGTTCCTCACAGTGAAGAAAAGCATTTGTAATGGTTTCAGGAGGCAGGAATCTTAAGGCTTTACTGTCACTCTGATAAGTTATCTTCGGACTTTTGCTGTTTAGAGCCGAGTGAGGTTTGTGCTGATAGCATTCCTCCAGCCAAACATGAAAAAGTTCATTGAGTCTATCCAATGTTTGAGGTTTTTCTAAAGCTGATTCTGCCAGAAATGAGTCAACCACTCGGTTGAACCTCTCAATTTTTCCAGTTGCTTCCGGAGAATATGGTTTTGCGAAAAGCAGCTTAATTCCAAGCTTTGAGCACGCACGGGTCATCCATTTTGTCCGATATTGTTTTCCGTTATCAAAGTACACAGCATCCGGCGCACCATGCTTTAAAACTGCCTGCCGGAAACAATCCTCTACGATGATTTGATCCAGAACGGGATAAAATTGTCCATGAAGTACAAAACGTGTTGCATCATCTACAAAGGTGACGAGGTACACCTGCTTCTTATTGCCATCAGGTCCAATGGGGAGGTATGGTCCATATTTGATGTCTGAATGCCATAATTGATTGCGGTGCCTTTGTTGAAAACGTCTTGCAGCAACACCCGTGTCAGCATACATGCGCATCTGACGAGTACTATAGCCCTTTTCTGCCATCTTCTCCTGCAAGGTGCTTCTCTTGATTTGACCCGGATTGGCAAGACCCTCCCACTCGAGTATCTGAATGATTTGTGATACACTCCGGGCAGGAACCTCTCTTCTTAGCAGTATAGCCTGTTCAAGAATATGTACCGGGATAGCATCGTCTATCCTTTTCCTGCCTTTGCCCTTAGGCTTAAGGCCCGAAAATCCATCATTGCGATACTTGTCAAGATATCTCCGTATTGTTCTCTCTGAAAGGCCTGTCTGGTTACATATCCCCTCTTTAATTTGTTTGGCTTTGGACTTGTCCAGTCCCTGTGCCAGTAATGGTGCCAGAAGCTGCATGCGTTCCGTTGCCAGGGCCTCCGCCTTTTTCTGATCTCTCATGTCAATCTCCTCCTAAAGAGCTTTTAACATGAGTCTATCTCTTCTATGTTAGGTCACAAAGGCAGAACGGGTATGTACCCAATTATTTGAATTTGCAATAGGACGGACAATTCGTGCTAGCCAGCCTTCAGCATCTCCTACATGATGCCATAATCTTTGGAGCAAAGACATTGAATCGTAGTCTTCCACAGAATCCTTTCCGGTTTGTATTGCAATGGATACTAAACATCCGGAAAAGTGATAAGCTGATTTCATGAACCAGACTTTCCACCTTGATAGAGTAGAATCATCGGCAGGCACTGATAAAGTTTTGTCATCCGCTACGACTGATTCAATACATTTGCTGTCATATCTCTTGTACGGGATGAGCAGATCGGGAAGTTCGTGATGTATCTTGTGGCAGTTCTTACAGCGCAAGCGTCTAATTCGTAATTTAATAGTATTTCCGGCATTGTTCGTGCACTTTCTGATTCGGCTTCCAATACTTTTTAGTGCCCCATTGCAGCATGGACAGAAACTCTGCTCTTTGCTCCTAACAAAAAACACTGGATTGGTGGTTTTCAAAAAGCTCATAATTTGATATGATAATCATGGATTATGACCATTGAAGACGCTCCTCGTATTATTGTTTGCATCAGTAATACACCAAATAGGGAGCGTTTTCCCTTTCTATCAACTATGGTCATTATATCCATC
>DIQC01000050.1:9806-10912 GCA_002426495.1 Thermacetogenium sp. UBA5472 | reverse complement strand
GATGTGGGCTCCAGGAGAAACGATAAACCCCGCAAGGGATTGCGGGGTTTTAATTTTTTACCAAACGGCTTGTAAATCTCTTGTGTAATGCAACGGTAATGCAACCGGTTTTCGAATACGTTTCTTTGTTTTTGATTGGTGCCTACCGTTAATTGCCCAGTCCACTGGCCCTTTCTGGGGCCCGACTTGGCCTGGTATATAGTTCCTTCGCCATTGGCATTCTTGCGTTTTTTGGCCATGTGATCACCTCACGATACAAAAAGCCAACTATGCAGTTTCTCTTTCAAGGAATTGTTCACCATTTTTTTGGAAGTCATCTAAATCCACAAACTGCTTATCTGCTGCACTGGTTATGCGTTTTCTGTCCTTCTTAGGAAGAGCATCAAATTCTTCATGTACAATAATGCTCCTGAATGGCAACCCAGCCTTAAGGAATTCAAGGCAGCAGATGGTGGACAGCCTTGCCTTAGGAGTACCTCTTACCCCAAACAAATATATCGGCTTTTGGTTAGCGTTAAAGGCAAAATCAACTTCCAGATCGTCCCTTTCTTGTAACGGCAAGACTTTAGGTACAGGATTGTATTTCGCTAAATCAGTACAAATAAACTCTTTAAGCATCTCGTAGAATAAACTTTGTATGACTTCCCTTTTAAACTGATTCATATTAGAAACTTTCGAAATGGTCTGGGTAAATTGAAGAACAGCCATATAAAGTTTCTCTGGATCAATATCGATATAAATGTTGCCGTTATCCTCACTAAGGTTATTCTCTGTAAGTATTCTATTAAAGATTTTTTCCCTGTTTGGGGTATCTATATCGTAAGAGTATGACAAGCGCATTAAAGCCATGCCGTAATCACAGATACGGAGCTTGCCTTCCGAAGAAGATTCTTGAATGAAAATATCCATCATATCCCCATCCTCATAATAGAATGGAGCGATCAACTGATAAATACCCGGGCGCTTTTCACGGATATCTATACGGTTATTGAATTGTTGTTTGAGTAAATCAATATACTTATTATTCATGTTCATCTCCAAGCTCAGAAAAAAGCTCCTTAGTTATATACTTTGAGAAATATCTTTCACTACCTCTAATATTACAA
>DIQC01000050.1:9151-9650 GCA_002426495.1 Thermacetogenium sp. UBA5472 | reverse complement strand
GTTTTAGAAAATAATGAAGTGCTTCATCATAATTTATGTACTCTGTTGTGATTAATGCGTATTTTTCGGATCTAAAGCCGGCATTAATATTTTCGGCTGTGGCCGTATGTATGTGGTATCCACAATGGTGTTTGCCTGAAAGCGAATCGTTAGTGTGTTCACCGTGTGGGCCATTGCAGCGCAATAAGCATATTTGCGGCCCTCCTTCGCTTGGAATATAATCAAGTCCTATGCTAAAGTTTTCTTCAAACTGTTCATTTTTACGCATGAAGACATGGAACTTTTCCTTACTGTCTTTAGAAGAGCATAAATCCATATCATTTCTGTAACTCCCTCTATCCACTGCCATGGATTGCCTGGGAGGTTTAATGATTTCTTTTGGACAGGTTACCAAGTAATCCAGTTCTTCCTGAGTATATTCTCTTTGGTTCAAAAGAATTGCCTCCCCATGCTCCACATATTTCATAGAAACTAGCCCAAAATCCCAAGCGCTTGGGAT